>JBGVFW010000416.1:0-4549 GCA_045121315.1 Eubacteriales bacterium | reverse complement strand
TATTAAAAAGATATAACGTAGTTTCTAAAAAGAAAGATCTCAAGACATTTGTCTTAAGATCTTTCTTTTTTAGTCAACTTTACAAAATTCATTTCCCGGACACGGAAGGATTCTCCGATATGTCAATGTTAAGGAACCTTCGTATTTTCGGCTTTTTCAAATGGGCAAGTAATATCAAAGGGTTGATTACGGTTATTTGGCAGCTTTGCATCTATCAATGTGACAAAAAGCGTGTGGCAATAACTTTTTTAGTGCATTTTTGAGCTCTGAGGGACCTTTGGATCGTGTGCCGTATTTTTAGTCCAAGGGTCTAAAACGGCATCCTGCTTTTAATTTCAGCTTGATTTGGCGCACAACAAGGAAACTCTATAAATGGACTGTGATTTTTTCGTTTTCCTAAAAAGATTACAGCCCCATAAATTTAAAGAATTTTCAAACAACGTATTGCAATATTATCCCGCACGTGGTATAATATAGATACAATAATATATACATAAGGAGTTTATTATGGACGACAGAACAAAAAGACTTATTCCGATTATTATCGCCGGTGTATTGGTGGTTGTTGCAATCGTTATGCGTTTCGTAGGTTAAATCTTATAAAAATTATTAAAAAAACGCCCAAAAGGCGTTTTTTGCGTTTATTTGTGAACCGTCATATGTTTTTTAGCGGTATAATATAGTATGAAATGTTTTGAGATTTTTAAGTATAGTGTAAAGGGTATTTGTTATGAGAATGAACGATGTATTTGATCAGAAAATTATTGAGAGGTTTGATATTAAACCTGAAGTTAAAAAAATGTCAAAGAAGAAGCTTTTACAATTGCTCAATAATCTTTTCAAGGAAGAATATCAAGGTAAAACCGTTACATATGCGATGCTTGAAAAGGAGTACTTTGTAAAAATAACCGCAAAGACACGCATACATTTTGGCTTTAAAAATAAAAGTGCTTCATATAAAGGGCATCAAACTAAATTACATATTGGCGCAAGCGGAGATTATATGGCGTTAATATCGAATTGTGAATATACCCATAGCGCAGATGAAAAGAAGCGTGAACAAAACGTTTTTCACGAAAATACGGAAAAATGGCATTACTTTTCAAAAACTATTTTGTGCGAAGGAACGTATTATCAGGTTGTGGTGGACGTTAATGAAAATAAGTCAAACGAGTTAATGGTGTATAACGTCTCCCTGGCACCTTGCAAAGGTAATCTTGTTTTGCAGAAGGAAGATGAAATTGACAAAAATAAAAGAGACTCCATGCACTCAGCCGAAGCCGATTTAAGGGATGGAATCTCCTGTGATGATATTCTATCATATAATAAGGAAAATGTCAATGATAATTCAGAAAAATGTTCAAAAAATTCAAACAAGGATATAAAGAAAGCTTCACTGGTCGAACAAGTGAAAAGGGCAGAAGCAAAAAAAGAAGACTATTGTATAGCAGATAAAGCTTTGACTCACGAAAACGAAAGAGATTAAGAGATGGAGAATGGTTATGAAAAAGGTCAATGTGATATTGAACGTGGATGAAGATGTTATTAAATCAGCAAGTGGTTTAAATTCACTTGATGAAGCGATTACCCAAGAGCTTGGTTGGCTTCAAGATAGCGGAATATTGGTTGAGAAGTGGTATTTTGAGGATAAAATCAATAGAACAACAGAGAGTAAGACAGGTATTTTAAAAGAAATTAAAAAACTTGCCGAAGAAAACCTTCGCGAGCCAAACGACAATATTGGCTATACTATGCCGGACGGGAAGTATCATATCTTTATCGAGGTTGATGATATAGGAAGCACACTGTACGGCAAAGAACTGATATATCGAATTGAGCCCAACCGAATAGATGAGGACGGCGCAGCTGAGCCTATAGCAGATGTTTATACAGCCGATTTTGGCGATTTTGCAGAGCTTTTGGTTGGTTGTATGTGGTGTATGGACCAGTTTGAAGCCGATAGGGAGCAACAAAAGAATTTTAATCAAGCGGAGCGTTTTGAAGTTGATCTTGGTTATGCAACGTTGGTTGCGGAAAAGGGAACGACCCCGGGCTATAAGGAAGTGTTTGTTGGCTTGGAGGATAAGGATGGTGTGTGGGTTCAAGATCTGGCAGTTATAGGCGGTAAGTATCATTATGAAAATACTGACGATCTTGCAAACGAGGTGGTTCAGGATAAAGGAATATCGGTAAAGGTTTATTCTGATAAGGATAATGAAGACTACACACACGATTTTTCAATCGATATCTATGAACCGGAGGAAGAGCTTGAACTTTCTGCTGCAATGAAACTTGAGGCTTCTCTTGCGCACATAGATGTCAATAAACTTCAAAAATATCTGAATGAAGAAATGATTTTAGAGTTTGAGTCTGCCGATGAGTGCATGAACTACTTTAATCTGTATGACGGTCAGGATTTTAAGAACGTTGAGGAGATGAAGAAATATCAAGATGAGTATGGCTTTGGTTTGAATGGCAAATGGTATCATATTTCCTTTGATGAAGCACTCGACGTTCGCACGGATGCAATGCTTACAGGATCCACAGAACAGACACATAGCGATATACCGCGTTCTGTATCAGACACTATTACTCGTTATGTGGTTGACGTTATTGATAAGGATGATGGCTATAAAAAGCAAGTTTTTGTTTATGCTGACTCTGAAAATGAAATGAAAGAAAAAGTTGCACAGGAGCATTGTTCTGATCAGTGGATGATTGGCGGATGGGACGTTCAAACAGTTCCGGCGTGGTACAAAGAAGCTGACGAGGGAGTGAATATAGACTCTATAGACCCCGGTTTAAAAAAGCAATGTGTTTCACTTGATGCAAAAATAAAATCTGCCGCAAATAAGGCAGCTCTTGAAGTAAATGAAAAAAATAAGACAGCGAGATCTTTAGATAAAACAAAGGAGTAAGAATATGAAATATGCACGTTACTTTTGTGGTCAACATGATGGCACAGTGATTTCTGAAGAAGAATACTATGCACGCGGCGAAGCAGAGGCGCAAGCCAGCGATACTGTTAATTATGAGCCTGTTTTCGATGGGCGCATTTATCCGACTGTAGCTGAGTCAACTGCGGCGCAAATCGCAGCATATGGCTGTCAATACAACGATGCTCGTGGAATAAACCACTTCAAGGATATTTCCACCGAAACTTTACAAAAGATGTCCCAAGAGGCTTTTAGCGCTTATTACAGAGAAGCTACTAAACAAGTGGATTATCAGCCCGGTATGAAATTCCCGGAGTTGGAGAAGGCTACACAGCGCTTAAATGATATCAATGATGAGCTTGAACGCAGATTATTTGAGGAACGATTGAAAAATGCTGTAGCACTTGAGTATAAGGGCATAATCTTTGATGATTTTGCTATTGACGCTACCGGCGACGGTGGAGGTGTTTGGGCTGAGATGTGTCAATGTTGTGCTGAAAAATACAAGGATTTGCTCAGCGATGAACTCGATGATGCCGGTGCAATGGGCGCGTGCTCTGTTGATGGCTGCGGTGTTGTGGGTGCGGACTGTGAATATGAGCATCATTATTATATTGATTTTAAGCCGGAGCTTATCAATCCTCTTAATTTAAAAGAATACCTTGAGAAAACAGGTGCCGAAGTGCTTGAATATGAGCCTCGTGCGAAGGAGAGGTTTGGAGATCTTGTTGACGTGGCTTCTCCTCAAGAGTGCGCTGATGCGTTCGGTAAGCCGGTAAGGGATGGTGACAAGATATATATGCCACAATCTGATAAGAGTAATAATAAGAATATTTCTCGCGCGCTTTCTTTGGATGAAAAGATAAGTGCTGCAGAATTAAGTAAGGAAAGAAAATTGCCCGAAAAAGAAGAAAAAATAACAGATAAAGAATTTGAAATGTAAGGAGTATTTTTTATGCAAGACGTTTGGGGACCTCGAATTGATTGGAATACGTTTGATATTTCAACCGAAGGAAAAAAATTAACTGACTTCAAGGATGCGTGGTATAACCTTTATCAAGGAGAAGGAATTTCTACGGATTTAATCGTCAATTTCAAAAATGGTGACCGAAAACTAATGTCATCCAATATTTATTGGGGTAAGATCCGCAATCCTAAAAATTACAAGTATTATATCGGAGGTATGCCGATCAGAAAGCTCTATCCGCAGATTAAGAGCATAGAAGCAATGCATTCTTTAAGAAACCATCCTCTTTGTGCTGCTTTTTGGAATAAAGATGAAAACGGTGTATATTGTTCGTTCTCTCTTTCCGAAGCCATTCCGACTATGAATAAAATTGTTGATGATTTATTGTCCGGTAAAGCTTGCGAAAAAGAAGCAATTACTGATTTTATCGATGCTATAATAACGGAAAAAAGAGAGGCTTGTTGGAGCGATAGTGAAATTATAGACAAGCTGATAGATCGTGGCTTTACGAAAGCGGATTTTGTTAATTGTGGGTTTGAGGATTTTGTTAAAGATTATTTCAACAATGACCCTGATTTGGATGAAATGGAGCCTCATATTTCTCGCGCTGAATCTTTGCCCGAGGGTTGGGTTTGGGAGGATTATA
>JBGVFW010000415.1:0-2389 GCA_045121315.1 Eubacteriales bacterium | reverse complement strand
CATATATACCGCAAGATTCCCATTGATCGTGTTTACTGCCTGTTTTAGAGCAAATTTTGTCATTCACTCTATAATATTTACAGTTTCCGCAACATTTATCACCATAGTATTTGTGTTCGGCAATACCGCAATCATCATCTGCAGAACGAGAATAACCGCGAACTTCCTTTGTGGGCAGCAATAAAACTTGCTGATTATTATAATGTTTCCATTGATTATCTTGTGGGACTCACAAATAATAAAAAAAGAAATATATCAAATTAAAAATCTCCATCATTCGTCGTGATGGAGATTTTCGTTTATTCTTCTGCTTCTGATTCTTCTTCGTCATCATCTTTGAAATTTTTAGGTCCTTTTTTAGGAGGAGCAACAACTTTAATGTCATCAACATGGTAAGAACGGAATGTTACCGTATCGCGGTCAACATATTTTACTCTCACAAATCCCGTAAGCGGAGAAACTTCCGCAACAGTTCCCTTGCCGTCACGCGTGGTAACAAGGCTGTCAACTTTAGGGAGCTTTTTAAGTTCTTCTTCGTAAAATTCGTGTTCGTAACGCAAACAGCACATAAGTCTGCCGCACGCACCCGAAATCTTTTGGGAATTGAGCGAGAGATTTTGTTCTTTTGCCATTTTTATAGATACCTGAACAAAATCCGAAAGGAATTTTTTGCAACAGAACGGCAGACCGCAAACGCCAAGCCCACCTATAAGCTTTGTTTCATCGCGAATACCTATCTGACGGAGCTCTATTCTTGTTCTGAACACGGAAGCAAGGTCTTTAACAAGCTCACGGAAGTCAACTCGTCCGTCAGCCGTGAAATAAAACATCAACTTCGAATTGTCAAACGTGTATTCCACGTCAACGAGCTTCATGCCGAGCTTATATTCCTTTATTTTTTGGAGGCATATCTCCTCTGCAACCCTTTCTTTTTCTTTGTTCTGCAAATATTTTTCTTTGTCATCTGTTGTTGCCTTGCGAACTACGGGTCGAAGCGGCAAAACAACGTCCTTTGAGGGAACGACCTTGTTTGCGACCGAAACAGTACCGTACTCTATTCCGCGCGCCGTTTCAACAATTACGGCCTCGTTCACGTCCGCCTTGATACCGCAAGGATCAAAAAAATATGTCTTTCCGTTCTCTTTAAAGCGAACGCCGACTATTTCATATTCTGTTTTTTCTTCTGTAACCGTTTGAACGGTGTTTTCTGCATTTATATCCATATTACATCACATCTTTCTTTAAGTTCTGCGCCAAAGATTTTCGGCAAGGTAAGCGCAGGCAAGTCCCAAATTTGAATTAAAAGCCATGTTTCGTTTCACTTCCGTCACAACATCAAGCGCCGAAAGCACAGAAGAGGTAGGAAATACAGCTGTATATCTTACAGCCGTATCCTCGTCAAGCGTGTTGAGCACCAGATTCTCCGAATTCTGCGCAGCCAAAACATCGCGGAAGAAAAACGAAAGATATTTCAAAAGGAGCGAAAGTTTTTCGGAGCTATCCACAAAAAGGAGTATAGAGGAAATGAAATCGAAATATGACACGCTTCTGTTTTTCTTTGAAAGCGATGATATCACCTCATGTGCTTTTGTGTACGCTTCAAATTCTCCGTTTCCCGGGTCAAGCAAATCTTTCGCAGCTCCAAGCGCGCCGCAAGACAGCTTCACAGCAAAATTCATTTTCTCTTCGGTTGCAGAAAAAGCAAGCTCCGGATCAGATTTTTTTATATGATCGAGCACTTCCTTGCTTGAAAAAGTCTGCATATTCACGGCGATAACTCGGGAGCGCACTGTCTGCAAGATTGAAGCGGGATTTTCGCAAAGCAGGAAGATATACACCCGCTTCGGCGGCTCTTCTATAATTTTAAGCAGAGCGTTCTGTGCCTGGGGCGTCATTCTGTCCGCCGCATCGAAAATATACATTTTAAAATCAAGCTCGTTAGGCGTGAGGTACACGGTAGAAACAAAAGAGCGCACCGTGTCGATCCCTACGCGCTTTTCTTCTGTCGGAATTGAAAGCACATCTGGCGAATGACTGCTTGCGATTTTCGCAACGAGCTCTTCCTCGGAGCCGTCATTCCTCGCAAGCTCCGAGGCTATAGCTTTTGCAAAAGTTTTTTTACCGCACCCTGTGGGACCCACAAGCATATACGCGTGAGAAAGCTTGTTATCCTTTATGCATTGAGAAAAGAGCGTCTTCGCTTCGGCGTTGCCGAAAATTTCATCAAAAGCGTTCATCTCTTATCACACTTTCCTTATTCATTTTTAAATAACAAATCTTCATAAAAAACCTCACGCAGTTTATTTAATATATATTATAGCAAAGTAATATGTTACTGTCAAATAAAAATTGATATTTTATTGTTTTGCCTATTTATTTATGCAATTAT
>JBGVFW010000414.1:0-6882 GCA_045121315.1 Eubacteriales bacterium | reverse complement strand
TGCCGGGGGGCGTTATTCCTGCCCACTCGCCCCGTAATAATCGAACCACCGTTTGATATATTCCGCGTACTTCTGCGCGTCCTTCCGTTCGTCCGCCTCCGCCCTTCTAAGGCACTCCGCTTCGTCAGCCTCGACGAATATCTCACGCGCGCCCATCTCCTTGACTAACCGCTCACGCTCTGACATAAGCGGATAACCGCCCACAATGTAGGCGTTATCCCACTTGCCGAACCGATAACGCACAACGTCGAGCAGGTCATCACGTAAGCGGAAAACAACGCTTTTGAGCTTATTCGGCTTCACGTATGCCTCGCACCCGCTCACCGCTTGCCATATCGCGTCTAAATCAATAATGAGGTCGCCCTCCTGCTTGACTGTATCGACGTAAGTAGTCTTGCCGGAACATGGTGCACCGTACACAAGATAAACCTGTCTGCGTGAATAGCCGAGCTTGTTATGTATTGCGTTGTGCGTCTTATGCGATACTATCTGTATGTTTGCAGGATTGAGGCTAATCATCCGGTCGTTTACGTTTTCTTCCGTAAGCTCTATAACATGGTGCAATATAATGTCATACGGCCTTAGTATCGGCTTTCCCGTGATCTCGTCGTATGTCATGCCGTCCTCACGCAACCGTTCAGCGATCACAACATCCCGGAACCTTCGCCACTCTTTACTCGAATAAAAATCGTTCAGTGTCCACATGCGCGTCACCCGACGTATGTTTCGCCGTTGTACTTTGCAGCGATCCATCCGTCAATCTTGATCCACGTGTTCCCGCTTTTGTCCTTCTTAACCTCGCGACACGTGATCGTTGTCTGAGGCTGGAGCTCTGTTATCTTCCGCGCGCTCACGCTTGCATCTGCGCGTACGTTGAGCGTGTCTTTGCAGATTACTTTATAATCTTTTCCGACGACGTATTCGGTCGGCGTTGGTGTCGGCTGGACGCCGGAATAATCGACGTATTTCAAGTGACCGTGATATGTCCATATACGGCTTTCATAGCCCTTCTTCTTGCCTATGTTTGCGACCGCCGTTATTTGTACGCCGTCTTTCCATTTCGGCGTACTTTCGATCGCGAGCCCGTCGCCGAGATAGACGCCACAATGCCCGTCTAACCAAAGAAACTCACCCGGCTCGATCTTTGTGAAGTCGCGGCTCTGTTCGGTGCATCCCTCAAACATAAACTGTTTTGCGTCGTATTCCGGGACGCCATTTGCGCAATACTCCGCGCCACCGTTCCGGGCTTTCGTGTCCGCGCACCAGCCCCAAAGGATAGACCGCGGAAGTCCGCAACAGTCAAATGCGAACGTGTCAGATGACGCCGCGTTGATTTTCACCTTGCGCTCCGGTTTGCAATTATACGGCTGAATGAAAGTTCGCTTTTTATTCTCTGAGTTCAGAGGAAAGCCCCATCCGCCCATAACATAGAGCGTTTTCGAGTTGTATGCCTTCTTGAGCATCCGGATGAAGTCGTTCACCTTCATTTTTGCCATATCCTTGTGCCTCCTTTACCATTTGTCATCTTCAAAGTGTTCTATCCGCTTATTGTTCAGTTCGATCTCCTGCTCCTGCAATTTGAGCGCCTGTTTGATCCGCTTCTTGTCGTCTGCGCCTTTATCCATGTCTAAGAGCTCGAAAATCAGTTGTTGCGCCTTTATCACCTGTTTGTGTTTCGGATCCGTCGCAATCTTGAAAAGCGTCGAGGCAAGAAAGCCGATGCCATCCGTCTTTTCGCCGTTGTCGTCTGTATAGGTTCCATCCATGAGCATTTCGAGGCTTTTCTTTATGTCACGCTTCTTCCTTCGCGCCACGCCAGACGCAACGCCCGCCTTTTTCGCGTTTTCTCGGCGCTCCTCGGGAGTTCTCGCGCTATTCGGTACAAGGTTTTTTTCGTTTGCCAAAGAATCAGCCCCTCCGCCTTATTCATCCGACTTTCTGCTCTAAGTCCGTCAATCTGTGATTTGTAACCTTCATCTGCTCTTCGAGAATCGGTACTCTTTCCGCGTATTGATTGTGTTTCTCCACACGCTTTTCTAATTGCTCTATCCTGTAAGACATGAGGCGCATCCCGCCGTATGATCCCGCCAGCGTTCCGAGCAGAGAAAGCCCCGCCACGATCACCGTTGACCAATCCATTAGACCGCCTCCCCGTCGTCAACCTCGGGAAGCCCTGCAATTGACGTTATGAGAGAGATGATCCCGGCGACCGCGGAAACTGAAAGCACGTTGAGCCAATCCACGTCGAGCACCGCCTGTCCGATGGTGAGCATCGAGAGCGCCGTCTGGCATATCGTTTTCACCGCCCTTATTCCTGCGGCTTTCCACCATTTCGCGTTCATATTCCGCGCCTCCTTCCGTTAATTCCTACCGCCCACGATAAGTCATAGCCCTCCGCATGACAAGAGCGCCTATATGCGCCTATATACTTTTAACCGCGTATTTTGCGTTTTAAGCCGTTTTCCGCCCTTCGTGCGTATTTATGCCACTATGCCCGTTAAAGTGCCCGTATGGACGAAATAAAGCGGTCAGAGTGGCATATATGCAAGCCGTACCATGTAAACCGTATTTCTTATCACATGCAAGGCGCGTTATTTGCCCTTTTAAGGCGTTTTTCTGTGTTCGCGCCCATTTATGCCAAAAACAAATAAAAGCGCCCAAATGGGCGCGAGAGCCACGCCAGCGGGCGCGATATGTGGCGACGGATGCCGAAACAATCAGAATAGCACGAACGGGCGGAAAAATAGTGCCCCGGAAAAAGAAAATAAATGTCCACTTTTCCGGGAACGCAAAAAAGAGCACCCTTTCGGATGCTCCCTTTGCCTGTGTTATTTATTTTGCAAACATTTCCTTTGCGATTTCCTCGACCGTCATCCCGCTCGCCAGCTTCCGTTCAAAGTCGATTTGAAACTTTACACTGTTTATCACGCCTTCGAGCGTGTCGTGAATGTGCATCTGTCCACCGTTGAGCACCCGGTTCGTTTTTCCGTCTGTGATGTATTCATGGTCGATTGCCCCGTACATCCCGTTTGTGAGGAGGACTAAGCAAAAGCTCTTGTTTTCGTATCTGAAGTTCTTAACCATAACCTTTTTCGTTCTAACGTCTATCATATCTTTTTCCCCTTTCGTGTTTTTAGTTATTCCAATCTGCTATTGCCTTTTCAAGTTCCCTCTGTGTCATGCTATTGTGAAGCACCCGCGCCAGCCTTTCAACGTCAACCTTCTCGATTTCCTTTCTAACCTCTGCCATGTGCTCCGCCTGTACCCTTGCCAATCTTGCTTTCTTTGTCATGTTGTGCTCCTTTCTGTTCTTGTGTTTCCCTGTTTCTGATATAAGTATATACCTATACGAAACAAAAGTCAACCCTTTTTTCAAAAAAAATAAAAAGGGCGGAAAAACCGCCCTTCCTGTTAGATGATCGCGTCATAGATCGCGAGGCAAAGCCTTTTTTTATTCCGCACAATCGTTGACAGTTCAACGCCGAGCTTTTCCGCCACCTGTTCATTCGTCCGGTGTTCCTCAAAGCATAACTCGATGATCGGATAATACGGATCAAACCGCAAGCCCCGGATTGCATAAGTGATCGCCGCGTCCTCCTTTCCGTCCCGGAAGTATTTTTTGAGGATTTGCGTCGCTTCGTCATATGCGATCTTCTCCGCGTCCTTTAGTAGCCCTTCCCGCTTTAACGCGTCCGTCGTCGCCTTGACCGTCTGCTCGATGATTTGCTTGATTTCATCCGTCATCCTCTGCCCCCTGTCGTTTGTTCCACGCCTTCCTCACGCGCTCGATTGTGTGGTATGTCGCCGTTTGCGCCCGGCAAGCTGCGCATTTGATTAAAAAATCATGGACTTCGCCAGTAAAGCCCGCAAAGCCTTTATTGATTTCTAACACTTTTGGTTTTCCCCCGCAAAAAGGACATCGCTTTAATGCCTCCATCTTTTCTCCTCCAATTTCGCTTTTGTTAGTCTTTTGTTCAGCGTCTGCGCCGCCCTTCTCACGCTCGCCCGCCGCCTTGCGATCACCTTCGCCCGGTCTGCTTCCCGATACAGATCGGCATCCCTGAGCACTTCTTCGATGGTTTCCGTGTCGCTGGCGGTCAGCTCCGCGAGGATTCCGACTTCCCGCGGTTTGTTTTTGGCGTGGCGGTACAGATCACATATTTCGTGTTTTGTCATCAGCGCTCCTTTCTGTACTTTGCAAACTCCTGCTCGATACATATTCGCTCGATGGGCGTCCGTTTCGGTTCCGGCGTCAGTGTTTCGACCTCATACGCCGTCATGCCGTTTTCTGCATCTTCCCACGCATGACAAAAGCCATTCCAAAGCACCCGGCGCCGTGTGCCAGCTTCGCACCATCCATCATGGCTCCCTTTTTCGTGCCATGCCTTTTCCGCAAAGTGCACGCACTCGTTACATTTCGGACTGTTCCCCATTTTGTGTTTCATGTGTCCTCCTTCAAACAGTTTTTCGCGTCCTCATAGCATTGATTGCCAAATATCCAGCCCGGGCATGCTTTGCACTCCTCGCATGTTTCATCCGTCGCATAGACGAGCCACCCCGAGCAATATATATGAGCCTTGCCTTCGTGGTAGAAGCCGACCATCGGATTTGCCTTCTTCCCCGCCGTGCACTTGTCAACATGAATCACGTTTTCCACTGTCCACCCCCTTCAATCGCACGTATCGCCCCGTACATATTGCACGTATGTTTTCCCGTCCTCCGCATAAACCTGCGTTGATTCGATCCCGTACCCGTAAAGCTCTTTCGGCGTGAAAACGTCCTGCTTATCTTCCGGCGTCAGACATTTTCCGTTTGCAAGCGCCCTCTTATATTGCTCGGGCGTGATTTCTTTAATTCCGGTCATTTCTTCACCACCCCCTTTTTCTTGACAAAATATCATTCATTCGGTGCAATTCCTTGCGGATCATTTCCAGCTCGCGCTCGATCTTTGGCGCCTCGATTTGAGGTTTCTTGTCGGGCATTTCCGGGAGCCCCGCGGCGCGTCTTAGAGCGTTCATTGGTGCACCGCTGGCATGATACCCGAGGGCTTCATCCCGTAATCCGTCGATTATTTCTCTTTCCTCCTTTGCGGTCATTCTTCATCCCTCCTTTCCGCATCTTCGTATTTCTTTTCGATCCGTTCGAGGCTATCGGCAAAATCATTTAATGCTTGCGCGACTTCCCGCGCCTCAGAAATGATCTTTTCCAGGTTCATTTCTGCCGTGATTTCATACGTTGCCATATTCGCCCTCGCTTTCCGCTTCGTTCATCTGCTCCATTTCCTCCTTTTTCTGATTTTTCGCACCATATACCCGCGCCCGGTTCTTATGACCTTCAACACCTTCCACGCCATCTTCCTTGAGTTCCCTCTGCGCCGCCTCATGGGTTCATGGTGCATCCTCAGTTCGTTATTGCTACATGTGCCCGTGATGTATCGCCACACAAAGCCCCCTGTAATTTTGGCTTCAACCGTCGTTTCAAATGACCGCGTGAGCCATCGCGTCCGGTTTTCCGTTGTGTAACCGTCTTTCGGTTCCGCGATTGTTACCGTTTCCCCTTCTAACAGGGATGCAGGAAAGAGCGGTTTCCCGTCCAGTGTTGCGGCGATTATGTCGTCGCCCTTAACTTCAACCATGTTCTGCTCCTTTCAAAAAATGTCGGTATCTTTTTCATGTTTCCTCCTTCCTGCGCGTTTGTTCCACGCGTCCGCAACCCTCTCTTCTTCCGTAAAGCCATAAAACAAATGCCCTACTTCCGCTATACACCTGGCCGTTGTGCATCCGACCGTTAGCACGTTGCTATTTATGTTAATCCTCCTTATCTCCGCGTGCCCTCCGCAAAACGGGCATTTTTTAAGTTTTATCTTGCCTTCCACTTCTTCACCTCCTGCTATTCGTGCTAATGATTAGTGCGTCACCCTTTGCCATCATGAGATTGACCTCGAGATTCAGCACACCTTCGCCGAGTATGTCCTTCGGTTCCGCGCTCACTGGAATGATAACGTCAATTACTCCACTGTAAGGATATTCGTCAAATGTTATCTTCAAATCGCTAATTACCGTTTCGCATACGTCGCGGACGGTCATTTTCGGCTCCGCGATTGTTACCGTTTCGCCCTCTAACAGGGAAGCAGGAAAGAGCGGCTTTCCGTCCAGCGTTGCGGCGATTATGTCGTCGCCCTTGACTTCGATCATGTTTTCACTCCTCCCCCGCGTTAATAGTTATCGCGTATCGTCGTTTCTCTGTATGGCGGATACTTCTCTTTTTCCGCTTCTTCGTCAATCTTGTTTTCGCTTATGATCTTTTTGATATTTTCGAGGATATTTTCTGCGTCAATCATTTTGTTGAGCATTGCCTTCCTGTTCTCGATCCCGCTTTCGAGCATGCACTTTTCAGCTTCGCGCAAACTACAAATCGACCTTTGCAAACAACAAATTGATTTTTTAATCTGTTCCTCCATGTTATTCTCCTTTCACAATTCGCACACACTCCGCCATTGTTTCATCAAAGCCGAGGTCGTCAATAAAAAATCGCGCTCCGATCGTCATGGTTCCTTTTGCGTCTTTTGCCCGCACGGAAAACTCGTTCATACACCCGATCGTTATTTCGATGTCGTTTCCAATACAAAAATTGAAAATATCGTAGAGCGTCACGTCTTTTGTTGTTCTCTTGTTTCCTTTTTCAGTCCTGGCGGGAAAAGCCATCGTTTCTTCGTTTGTCATACTTCCTCACTTTCTGCCTTGCTTATTTTAGAGATACAACCCTTGCGCTTTGTAGTTCAGCCAACAATTTTGATGGCTGTGCGTAGTAATCTGTTCCAAAATCTCCATTTGGACAATAAACACACGATTGACAGGTTTTTGTACCGATTTTTGGCATATT
>JBGVFW010000413.1:0-2179 GCA_045121315.1 Eubacteriales bacterium | reverse complement strand
TGCTCACGCTTGAAACGGCCATGTTTACGGCGTTCGGAGAGGGTGAAACGGAAGATTTTCGCATGATGATGACCGGAGCGACGGGCGTGTGCGTTTGTATTTTCGTGCTCGTGATGGCGGTGTATATGATAGTGCGCTCTTCAAGAGAAATCAAAAAGTCAAAATAAGGAAGATATGTATGAAAAATAACAACGATAAAGATATTTTCAATTATACTTATTCCGCAAAACAGCAGGAAGAAATTAAAAACATAAGAAAAAAATATATTTCGTGCGAGGAGGACAAAATGGAACGTCTGCGTAAGCTCGATGAAAGCGTTACGCAAAAAGCAATGACTATATCCTTGATTATTGGCGTAATAAGTGCTATAATACTTGGTATAGGAATGTGCTGTTGCATGGTTTGGGGCGATATTCTTTTTATTCCCGGTATCATAATCGGACTTGTGGGAATCGTGGGAGTTTCGCTTGCATACCCCGCGTATACATTCGTTCTCAAAAAAGAGAGGGAAAAGATCGCTCCCGAAATTCTTCGCTTGACAGACGAGCTTATGAAATAAAACAAAAAACGCGCAGCGGGGAATTTTATTTCCTTTTTGCGCGTTTTTTCACTTTTTTTATATAATTCACGCAAAACTTAAAAATTTCGAAAGAAATAATGTGATATAATAGTAATGCCGATAATAAAATTAACTTAAACGGAAAAATAAAGCATAGCACATTATTTTAATGTGAGAAGTGGACAGTTATGAAAATTTTAATTACGACAGACTTATTTACAACTGAAACGAACGGCGTTGTTACGTCGGTAAAAAACCTTTGCGAAGAGATGAAGCGCCGCGGTCATGATGTGCGCGTGCTCACCATTTCCGACAACGCGCACAGCAGGCGCGAGGGCGATGTTTACTACATTCGCTCCGTGTCACTTGAAGCGATATATCCGAATGTACGAATGCCTATGTCGTATCATCATCGCTTGATAAAGGAGCTTGTTGAATGGCTTCCCGACGTTATACACAGTCAATGCGAATTTTTCAGTTTCCAATTCGCTCTGTATATAGCAAAGTTGACTAGCGCTCCCATAGTTCATACATATCACACAATGTATGAGCAATACGCGGCGTACATTATACCAAGCGAACGCATAGGGAAATTCCTTGTGCGCGAGCTTTCGCGCAAAAGGCTCGAGAAGGTGGAACGCATCGTAGCGCCCACGGAAAAAGTGGAGGAAGCTCTGCTGGAATACGGCATAAGACAGAATATTTCCGTCGTCCCCAGCGGAATAAGTCTTGAACAGCACGAAAAAAGAATCACAAAGGGGGAACGCGCGCGCAAACGCGTCGAACTCGGAATAGAAGAGGGAAGCATGGTCATGCTCAACCTCGGCAGACTCGCTACTGAAAAGAAAGTAGATGAACTTTTGCGATATTTTGCAAAAGCAAGAGAAAGCATGGAAAAACTTGTTTTTCTTATCGTGGGCGACGGTCCTGCAAAAAGCTCTCTTGAAACTCTTGCCGCACAGCTCGGCGTGAAGGAAAGTGTGATATTTACCGGTATGGTTCCACCGGAAAAAGTTCAGGAATATTATCAACTCGGTGACGTTTTCGTAAGTGCGTCCACAAGCGAAACACAGGGACTTACATATATAGAAGCCGCCGCAAACGGCTTGCCCTTGCTTTGCAGAAAAGATCCTTGCCTCAAGGGAATAATAGAGCAGAATGAAAATGGTTTTGAATACACGGACGAAGGAGAATTTCTCTCGGCTCTGAACTTTATTTTGTTGAACGAAAAATGGCGTATTACGGCGGGAAAACGAAGCGCACAGATTGCCGAAGCGTACGGCAAAGGAGCTTTCGCTGACGCGATAGAAAAGATATATATATCCGTATTGGAAAAAGAAACGGTTGGAGGATAATGCATTGAGCACAAAAGAGAAACTGAAAGAATATAACGTTTCGTATGCAACGATGTTTTGGCTCTTTTTGATCGGAAGCGTTCTTGGATTTATATTGGAAGGTATATGGCATATCATCAAAGCAGGAACTTGGGAAAGCCACTCGGCAACGGTTTGGGGACCTTTCTGCATAATCTACGGTATCGCTGCGATGGTGCTTTATGTGGGAGCGATATTTTTGAAGAATAAAAACGTCATATCTCAGTTTGCGGTGTGCGCTTTTACG
>JBGVFW010000412.1:0-1668 GCA_045121315.1 Eubacteriales bacterium | reverse complement strand
GTCGCAATCTTCCGCGAGCGGCTCTATGTAGACGGTGCTCTGTGCGGAGTATATTTTAAATCTTCCGAAATTGTGAAGACGTTTTTTGAGTTCGACTTTAAGCAGCTTTTCAAAGTATGCGCGGTTTGCGCCTTTGAGTGCGATCTCGCCGAATTTGCAGAGAATTATTTTTTTCATGTTGTTCCTTTCAATGGGAAATATTTTTGCGGAAACAGCAAAAAACTGTTTGTTTTGCGAAAAACTATTTGATTTATGCGATAAATGTGTTATTATATTTATAACACATATTGCAAAGCCGCAGTATTATAATTTTATTATATCCTTTTAAAAAATTAAATTCAATCCTTTTTAGAAAAATTTATTGTTACGGAGAAGAAACCATGGAAAAAATCAAAAGAAAAGTAACTCTTAACATGGTGGGAAACCAGATTTCCCTCGTTACGGACGAAAACCCCGAATACGTTCAGAAGCTTGCCGCGGTAGTTTCGCAGAGAGTTCACACGCTCTCTCTTTCCGGCAACGGCATTTCGAAAATGGATGCCGCACTCGTTTACGCGCTCGATCTGCTCGATGAAAACCTTAAACTCAAAATGGCTCTTGAAGAAATGAAGAAAAATGCAAACAAATAAGAAACTTCCTGAATTGCTCGCCCCCGCGGGTTCACTCCGCGCGCTTGAAGCCGCTGTGGCGGCGGGCGCGGATGCGGTATATTTCGGCGCGAAAAATTTTAACGCTCGCGCGAGCGCGGAAAATTTTTCGGACGAGGATATTGTAACAGTTATAAAAAGACTCAAAACGCTCGGCGTAAAATCCAATGTAACGATGAATACTCAGCTTTATGAGGGCGAGCTTTGGGACGCTCTGCGCGAGTCAGAGGTGATACTCGGCGCGGGCGCGGACGCTATCATCACGGCAGACCTCGGTCTTGCCTCGCTCATAAAGCGATATTTTCCCGAAGCAGAGCTTCACGCGAGCACGCAGGTGTGCGGCGAGAACACGGAAAACGCAAAAATTTTGAGCGAGCTCGGCTTTTCGCGCATGGTGGCGGCAAGAGAAATTTCTCTTTCGAGCCTTCGCCTGCTTTGCGAAAATTCGCCCATCGAAACGGAAATATTCGTTCACGGCGCGCTCTGCGTAAGCCATTCAGGCTCGTGCCTTATGAGCTCGGTCATAGGCGGCAGGAGCGGAAACCGCGGCGAGTGCGCACAGCCTTGCCGCTTGCCGTATAAATGCCGAGGCTGTGAATATCCGCTTTCGCTCAAAGACCTCTCGCTTGCTTCGCATATAGAAGATATACTTCCTTTGGGCGTTGCTTCGCTCAAAGTGGAGGGCAGACTTAAAAGCCCCGAATACGTTTATGGCGTTATTTCCGTTTACCGAAAGCTGCTTGACGAGGGCAGAACCGCCACGGCAGAGGAGATGGAGTTTCTCTCTTCGCTTTTCTCCCGTTCGGGATTTACGAACGGATATTTTGAAGAAAAGATATCACGCTCCATGCTCGGCGTAAGAACGGACGAAAACAAATCTGCTTCCCGCACGGCGCAGGTCGACGTGAAATACGGCAAAAAATTGCCCATAAAGATGCGCGCGCGCCTTTACGCGGGCGAGCCTATAAAGCTTTGGGGAGAAGTGCTGCGTAACGGCGAAACTTTTGCCGCCGAGGTTGAG
>JBGVFW010000411.1:0-11711 GCA_045121315.1 Eubacteriales bacterium | reverse complement strand
AGCATTTTTGGTTCCGGGAGGCGAGAAAATCAAAGGATAACCCATACCGCGATTTCTATTTTTGGGCTGACGAGCCGCTTAACGATTGGGAAGCGTGCTGTGAATCCGCATGGAAATACGATGACGTTGCGGGTCAGTATTACCTGCACTGCTTCGACGTGACGCAGGCAGACCTCAACTGGGAAAACCCAAAAGTGCGAAAAGAAATGAAAGCCGTTGTCGATTTTTGGGTTGACCTCGGCGTGGACGGCTTCCGCTGCGACGTTATAGATATGATATCGAAGGATTGGGAAAACAATCGTGTCAACAAAGGCCCTCACCTCCACGAATACATAAACGAAATTTTCGGCAGAGAGAAAACGGCTCACCTTTTCACCGTTGGCGAATGTTGGGGCGCGAACGTGAGCAATATCAAAAACCTCACGGGCGAGGACAGAGGTGAGCTTACCACGGTATTCCAGTTCGAGCACATCAATCGCAACTGCAATGGGCGCTTCAACCCCAAGGATTTCACGCTTTCCGAATTTCACGACGTTTTTGCAAAATGGCAGAATATCGCGCAGGAAAACGACCTTATCTACACTCTTTTCATCGAAAACCACGACCAGCCCAGATGCGTTTCGCGCTTCGGAAACGACAAGGAGCTTCGCTACGAATTTGCCACGATGTTTGCCACAATGCTCTACGGTATGCGCGGCGTACCGTTCATATATCAAGGGCAGGAGATAGGCATACGCAACCCGCGTTTTGACAATATCGAGGATTTTGATGATATGGAAACGACGGCGTTTTACCGCGCGTATAAAGATAAATACGAAAAAGAGGAGCTTTTCGACCGCCTCAATTTCGGCTCTCGCGATAACGCGCGCCACCCAATGCCATGGAGCGCGGGTGTGAACGGCGGCTTTAACGAGGGTGCAAAACCTTGGCTGGCGCTCTACCCCGATTATAATGAGATAAACGTGGAAACGGAAGCCGCACGTGAAAAGTCCGTATACCGCTATTATAAAGACCTGCTCGCCTTGCGCAAGTCGGAAAAGATTTTGCGCCGAGGCAGTTTCGAGGATATGACCGGCGAGGAAAAAAATTATTTTATGTATCGCCGCACACTCGACGGTAAGGAAATGATCATCGTTTGCAACTATGAAAAAGCTTCGGAAATTCCCCTGCCCCAAAACGTAACGCGAATTTTGGGTAACTACCCCGAACACGCGGATAATACCTTCGCACCATACGAAGCAGCAATATATATGATAAAATAAAAACGCTATTCTCTTATTTCCTCCATTTACAAGGGAGAAATTTCGATTTATTCACCGTTCTTAATCTTCTCAAATTCCGCGTCGCCAGAGAAGTATTTATTGAAAATTTCCAACATCTCGCGCGGGAATTTGCTGTAATATTCTTCGTGTATACCTTTGGTGGTTTCGGCAAAAAGAGAATTTCTGCCCGCGATATTTTGAGCGTCATAATTTCCGTCAAGCAATGCGCCCAGTTCGTTCATATCCTGCTCCATCGCCGCAAAAGTGCGAAGCTCGCAAAGGCATTTTTCCCTGTCGTTCATATCTCTGTATATCATCGCCGCTTCAATGCACGCCTGCGCTTTATAGGCAATATAGAACGTTGCGTCGCCGCCGTCGAAAACGGAAAGCAGGTTTCTTTGCGCCGCATTGTAAGCAAGCGCCTTTTCATATTCCTTATTTCGGCGGAGCGAAGCAACAAGTCCCGATAAAATAAGAGCCATCGAGTGCAAACATTCAAACATTTCATTTTGAACGTACGCCTTCTGCGCCGCCAAATCATTTTTAAACGACAAAACGGCTGCTTTGCCTGTAATTCGCGAAGAATAGCTGTCCGCGCTTATTTTATCTATTGCGGCAAGAGCTTTTTCATATTCATCAGTTTCAACGTAAATTCGCCAAAGCATATTCAGTGCACTGTCTATATGTTTAGGCTCTACGCTCGTGTCAACCACCTCGTTGCAAAGAGTTACCGCGCGTTTTACGGCGTTGTCGCGCTCCTTTTTGTCCTTCGATATGCGGTTCACCATCGAAAGAGAAAAAGCGAGCGCTATCTTAATTCTGTCGCTGTTAGGGTATTTTTCAAGACCCCCGCTCAAAATTTCTATTTCTTTGTACGTGTCGTAGCTTTCGTCGCTCGCTTTTATTATCTCATTTATTTCGTTTTCATACGTGTCGAGGTGAAAACCGAATATGCGGTCTATCGAAACGCCGAAAAGCTTCGCCATTGTGGGGAAGATAGAAAGATCGGGCGCACATACCTCGTTTTCCCATTTGCTAACGGCTTGCTCGGAAACGCCAAGCTTGCCCGCGAGCGTGCTTTGGGTAAATCCTCTTTCTTTGCGCAGATCGTATATATTTTTTCCGATACTCATAATAAAACCTCTCTTTAAATATTTTCTTCGCGGCCGCTGTAATAATGATATCATCAGGCTATGAAATTTACAATACGCTGTTTTTACATATTTTTCTCTGAAAATCCAACCTCAGGTTGTGTTTATCCTCTTGTATTTTCCCGCTTTTTATTGTAAAATTGAGTAAAATATAAAATCACATCGCAAAGGAGCTACCACATGAAAAAATTCAACTGTTTTGGCGTTATGATAGATTGTTCTCGCGGTGCTGTGCCGACGGTTCCCTCTCTCAAACGCTTTTTTGATATCATCTCTGAAATGGGCTACAACTGCGCCATGCTCTATACAGAGGATACTTACGAAATTCCCACAGAGCCTTTCTTCGGCTATAAACGCGGAAGATACACCGCGGAAGAACTGCGTGAGCTTGACCTTTACGCCGAAAGCGTTGGAATAGAGCTTATCCCATGTATGCAGACTCTCGCGCACCTCAACGCCGCCTTTCGATGGGATTGCTACTGCAAAATAAAAGATATCGACGATGTTCTCCTGATTGACGACGAGCACACGTATGAGCTTATAGACAAGATGTTCGCTTCCCTCTCCTCTTGCATACGCTCCCGCAAAATACACATCGGCATGGACGAAGCGCACAACGTGGGTCTTGGCAAATATCTCGACGCTCACGGCTTTACGGACAGATACGACCTGCTTTTGCGCCACCTTTCCCGCGTTTGCGAAATAGCGAAAAAATACGGTTATGAAACTCTCATGTGGGAGGATATGTTCTTCCGCCTTGTAAAAAGCGGCGATTACCGCACTGGCGAAGACGTTGACTTTCCGAAAGAGATCAAAGAAAAGATCCCCGAAAACTGCTCTATGGTTTATTGGGATTATTACGCAGAAAGCTCTGATATCTACCGAGCTATGTGTAAAAACTCTCAAAAGCTTACCGATGACGTTTGGTTCGCAGGCGGCGCTTGGTGTTGGGGAGGTTTTACCCCTCACAACAAGCTCAGTATACGCCGCAACGCACTCGCGCTCCCCGCTTGCGAGGAAATGGGTATAAAAAACGTGCTCATTACGATGTGGGGCGACGACGGTGGAGAATGTCCGCCATATGCTGTGTTGCCCGCGCTCATGCACGCTGCCGCGGTTGCCGAGGGGATGAGTGACGACGAAATGAAAGCAAAATTTGCCGCTATCACTGGCGTTGCCTATGACGACGCGCTCGCGCTCGACACGGCAAACTACGTTTACGGCGACGGCGTTGGCGTCGGCTCCTCAAACTTCTCCAAAAACAGACTTTACAGCGACCTTTTGCAAGGCATAGTAGACAAAAACAACGAACACCCCGTTGACCCGGCTATTTTCAAAGAAAAAGCCGCAAGACTTTATAAAGCGGGCGAAAACGCCACGGGCGAATTTGCTCTCGTTTTCGCATCTCAAGCAGCGCTTTGCGAAGCGCTCGCCGTAAAATTTGACCTTGGCGAAAAAACGCGCGCAGCATATGCTAAAAAAGACAAAGAGGCTCTTCGCGCTCTCGCGGACGGAGAGTACATTGCTTTCTCCGAAAAGCTCGAAGCGTTTTATGAAGCATTCCGCGCTCAATGGCTCGTCATAAACAAGCCGCAGGGCTTGGAAATGCACGACGCACGCTTGGGTGGACTTATGCTTCGCGCAAAGAGCTGCCGTCGTGCGCTCCTCGATTACTGCAACAAAGCGACGGATTCAATTCCCGAGCTTGAAGAAGAAATTCTCGTCCACGACGGCGGCAACATCGGCGGTTGGAAGAGGATCATCACCGCAGGCCCGATGTAATCTCAGCTTATTTGTACATCATGGCATACTAAACAAAATATCCAAAGGAGAAAATCATGTCAGACGAAATGAATACACCCAATGGCGGCGAAATGTTCCCGCCCCCAAACGTTCCGCCTCCCGAAAACGACGGTGCCGCCGAAGAAGCGGCGCGCGCAGAAAAAGAAAAGAGCCGCAAAAAAATGCGCAAATGCTTTAATTCCTGCGGTTGGTCGGTCTTTACGCTTATAATTTGTTGGCTTACCGCAAGTTTTTTCGTAGGAACGGTGATTTCCGTTTTCGAATACGCGGGTGTTCTCGCATATGATTTCTACGATCGATATTATATGCTCTTCAACGAGCTGACGCTCGGTATTGCCATCTTATTTGCGTGGCTGGTGTTGCGCAGTGTGCCGAAAGCAGAGTTTCAAAAGGGAAAATTTTCTTTTGGCAAGCTTATGTCCCTCTTCCCCATCGCCATAGCAATGGGATATGCGTGCAACATCGTCAGCAACATATTCATCACAACTTGGAACCTTTTTACGGGAAACGAAGTAACAAACGAAGTTTCCGAGCTTATCATGGGCTCAGATATTTGGATATCCTTTGTTTTCGTCGGAATTGTAGGTCCTATCTTAGAAGAGCTTTTCTTCCGCAAACTGCTTATAGACCGCCTGCGCCCTTACGGCGAGGTTGCCTCCGTGGTTATTTCTGCGTCGTTCTTCGCGCTTTTCCATATGAATTTCAGTCAGCTTCTCTACGCTTTCGGCGTGGGTCTGATTTTGGGATATCTCTATTACCGTTCGGGCAATTTCACGCTCACGGCTTCGCTCCATGTACTGTTTAACCTCGTTATGGGCGTTATCCCCATGGTATTCTACGGTCCTATCTTGGAATTTTACGACGTTATTGCAAACGTAACGGACGAAAGTGAAATGCTTTCCGTCTTTGCGGAATACATCATTCCGTTCGCGCTCTACGGCATTTACGCTCTCGCTCTGTTCGCGCTCGTTATTACGGGCATCGTGTTCTTCTGCAGTAACATCAAAAAGCTCAAGCTCAGAAAGAGCGAATACGCGCTCGAAAAAGAGGATTACCGCACAGCGCTTGTGAAAAGCGCGGGCATGATCGCCGCCGTTGCCGTTTTGCTCCTCCTTACCGTTATGAGTTTATTTACGGTGTGAAAAACACAACCCCTCTCCAGTTACGGGAGAGGGGTTGTGCTTTGTTGAAAGTTACGATAATGAAGGCTCCTTCCGTCACGCTCCGCGCGCCACCTTCCTCTCGGAGGAAGGCTTTTACAACCGGAGAGTGTACTCTAACTTACTTTTATTCATTATTTCAAGCATGATTTTTCGCCGAGTTTAAATCCGTATTCAAAAAGCGTTTTTCTTACAACATTGAAACATTTACCAACGCATTATTAAATCCATCAAACAGCCGTTTTTGCTCTTGATTTATACTGTTCAAAAACTCATTTTCGCTTTTTACGAGGATTTCCGAATATTTTTTGTATTCTTCATCAAAATTTACGGCGTTTTCTCCGGGATTTATCTTTCCACTCCATACATCATCTAAAATTTTGTTCATGCAAATTCCTCCTTTCAACAATCATTCTACCATATTTGAGAGGGCCACATTGACATTTACTCAAAGACCGAGTAACACTTTACAACAAGGCTATTCCCTACGAAAAATGGTTTCGACTGTTTTTGTGTTATTCTCCTAAAACTTGACAATAATAAATGAGTGTGCTATACTTATTTGGCTTAATCAAGCAAGAAGGAAGTCTTAAAATGAACAATTACCTCACGGAAAAGAAACCGCTTTCGGCGTTGATCATCTTTTCCTTGCCGATAATCATCGGCAATCTTTTTCAACAGCTTTACACGATGGTAGACTCCGCCGTTGTCGGGCGATACGTCGGCTTAACAGCGCTCGCCGCGGTCGGCGCCTCAACTTCGCTTACAAACATTTTCATCTTCGTCGCAACGGGCGGCGGCATAGGCGCTTCCGTTATCGTAAGCCGATATTTCGGTGCAAAGCAGTATGAGAAAATGAAATCATCAATATATACTGCGATGATATCTTTCCTTGCGATAAGCGTTGTGCTCGCTGTGATCGGCTTGCTCTGCGGCAGAGGTATCATGATTTTGCTCAAAACGCCGTCAGACGCGCTCGACCTTGCGACACAATACCTAAACATCTACTTCTACGGCTTGCCCCTGCTTTTCATGTACAACGTAATTTCGTCCATGTTCAACGCCTTGGGCAAATCGAAAATACCGCTTATTTTCCTCATTTTTTCCTCTGTACTCAATATCGTGCTTGACGTTTACACGGTAACGGAGCTTAACATGGGCGTTGCAGGCGTTGCTTGGGCAACGTTTATTGCGCAAGGTATTTCCGCGCTTCTCTCTTTCGTCGTGCTAATGTTAGAAATGAGCCGCTACAAGGAAAAGCCCGAAAAAGTCTTTGACGCAAAAGAGCTTTCCACTATGACAAAGGTTGCACTCCCATCTATCTTGCAGCAATCCACAATTTCCATTGGACTCATGCTCGTGCAGTCCGTGGTAAATAGCTTCGGTTCGGAAGTTTTGGCGGGATTCACGGCAAGTATGAGAGTGGAAAGCCTTGTTATTGTTCCCTTTATCGCCATAGGCAACGCGCTTTCTTCTTACACCGCCCAAAACCTCGGTGCCGACAAAGAGGAGCGCGTAGTAAAAGGTTATCGCACGGCAAACGTCATAGTCGTCGTTTTCGCAGTGATAGTATGCGTCTTTTTGCTCATTTGCAGAATACCCATCGTTGATTTTTTCCTCGGTGACGAAAGCACGCCCGCGGCAATGGATACGGGTCTTGGATATATCACTTTCATGGCGGGTTTCTATCTGCTTATCGGTCTTAAAATGGCAATAGACGGCGTTCTTCGCGGCGCGGGAGATATGACAATGTTCACAATCGCAAACCTCGCCAACCTCGCCATTCGCGTAATACTCGCCGTCACGCTCGCGCCCCGTTTCGGCGTGGCGTTCGTATGGTACGCCGTGCCGATAGGTTGGTTCCTCAACTTTGCTATTTCCTTTGCAGAGTACAAAACGGGCAAATGGAGAAAGATTTATAAATCAAAAGTGAATTGAGAATATATCAAAAACAAAAAACTCACCCTATAGAGCGTCACTCTCAAGGACAGTTTTAGAAGTACATTACCTACCGACAGGAAAAAACAGAAACCGCAGATTGATTTTCTGCGGTTTTTGTGTTATAATAAAAACAATAATTTTAAAGAGAACAAGGAAGATGCTTATGAGAGATGTGATTGAACATTATAACAAGCTAATTGACGAAAGCAATGACCCTGCTCGTGATCCTAAACCTTTAAGAGATTATATGGATAAGTGGGACGGAGAGAAGTTTATCGAGAGTATGCAGCTTGATAAAAGCAAATCCGCTTTGGAAATAGGAATTGGAACAGGGAGACTTGCCATAAAAGTTGCACCAAATTGTAAAAGCTTGTGTGGAATAGATATTTCCGAAAAGACAATCCAAAGAGCAACTGAAAATCTATCAACGTATCAAAATATAAATCTCATTTGCGGTGATTTTATGTCTTGTGAATTTGAGGCACAGTTTGATGTAATATACTCGTCATTAACATTTATGCATATACAAGATAAATTATCAGCTATGCAAAAAATTGCTACTTGGCTGACAAATAACGGACTTTTCGTTTTATCAATAGATAAAAATCAGAATGAGTATATCGATATGGGGGATAGAAAGATAAAAATATATCCCGATAACCCTAACGATATACGTAGCTATCTTTCAATATCAAATCTTAAAATCATAAATGAATTTGAAACAGATTACGCATACGTAACGGTTAGTACAAAAGTCTCCCTTGTGTAAAGGGAGGTGCCGAGGAACGAGGCGGAGGGATTGTGATGGAGAGAAAACATAATAAGGACATCGTGCCAACCGCAAAAATGCTGCGGAAGAATATGACCAAGGAAGAAAAACACCTTTGGTATGATTTTTTGCGCATCTATCCTATTCGCTTTTCTCGTCAGAAGGTTCTCGGAAGGTATATTGCGGATTTTTACTGTGCAGAAGCAAAGCTCGTCATAGAGCTTGACGGTTCGGGACATTATACGGAAGAAGGAAAGCAGTACGATGAAGAAAGAACAGCTTTTCTCGAAGAATACAGATTGACGGTTATAAGAATTTCAAACACAGAAATACATAAAAACTTTCGGGGTGGCTGTGAATATATTAATCACCTCGTAGAACAATCCCTCAGTCAGCTTCGCTGACAGCTCCCTTTACACAAGGGAGCCTTTTTTGTTCATCTATACCTCGTCAATTTTCCTGACAAGCACTGCTTTTGTGGACACAAAAGCAAAATACGACATATCCCTTTCGAGTTATGCCGTATTTTTGAAAACTGTCCTTTAGAGTGCAACCCTATCTCCTGTTCTTTTTGTTTATCTTATTTTCCCATAAAGAAAGCTTCAAAAAGCTTCGCCATGTAATATCCGTCGTCTGTACCGCCAAATTCGCGAACTGCGTGCATAGCGAGCGTGGGGTTACCCACGTCAACGGAGCAAACGCCGTAGTCTGCGGAGATCATTGGTCCTATCGTGCCGCCGCCGCGAACATCGCTGTTATTATTAAACTGCTGATAGGGGATTCCTTCTTTTTCGCAGAGAGTGCGGAAGAATGCGGAGCCGCGGGCCGACGTAGAATAATGCTGGCTTTGAGAGATCTTGAGGACGGGACCTTCTCCGAGTTTTACTTCGAGCTTGGGGTCCTGCAAATGTTTGTAGGAAGGATGTGTTGCGTGCGCCATATCCGCTGAAAATACTATGGAATTTGCAAGCGCGCGGTATTTATCTTCTGTCGTGTAGTCGAGTTTTTCGCAAATGCGGTCGATAAGCTGCATAAGCGTGTTGCATTTTGCACCTCTGTCGGAAGCAGAGCCGATCTCTTCATGGTCGAAGATAGCGGCAATAGCGTTTGCACCTGAAGTGTTTGAATCACACATACCTGTGATGATGGCGTGAGCCATAGCACAGTCGTCAAGGCGGGGAACGGAGATAAATTCGTCGTTTTCGCCGATAAAGCAACCGGGTTCTGCATCGTAGGGCGCGAGCTCATAGCTGAGGATATCGGATTCTTCCACGCCGATATAATTTGCAAGATATTTTGTGAAAGTTTCTTTTCCGTCTTTGGATTTTGTGAAGAACGGGCGCATTTCGGTTTGGATACTGTATTTTGCGTTTTCGTTTACGTCCTTTTTAACGTGGGGAGCCGCGCTGGGGATAAGGAGCAGAGGCTTTTTGATATTTACGTTTACGGGGCGGTAGCCTTCTGCGCTTTCGACATCCTTAACGTAAACTCTGCCCGCAATGGAAAGGGGACGGTCCAGCCAACCGTGAACGATAAGACCGCCGTAGCCTTCGAGCATGATACGTTCGTATCCGCTGTCAATGGAGGAGGGAACTGTCTTTATACGGAACGCGGGTGCGTCGTGATGCGCGGCGCCTATACGGAAACCTGTTTCCTTGGGTTCGCCGGCAATGCGGAAAGCAACGATCTGCGTGCCGGATTTTTTCATGTAGTAAAGCTTGCCGCGCTCGATGTTCCATTCCGCGCTTTCGATAAGCTCGCAAGCGCCCGCGGAAACGAGCATTTTTTCAAGTTCGTCCACAGACTGAAAAGGCGTAGGCGCGTTGTCGAGGTATGTAAGCAGCTTTTCTGCATATTCTCTTGTGTTGTTCATCAGATATCTCCTTTGATAATCTTTTGAAAAAATTTCTTTATGCTATATTCTATCACATTATGGGCAAAAAGTCGATATAAAAATAAGGAAAAAATAAAGTTATTTCATATTATATTATATTATATTATATATGACAAATGCGCTTGACATTTTTCGCGGTTAGTGGTAACATAAGTTAAGACAAAAAGGAGGACATTCATTATGGAATACTACAGTGTCTTATTGCCTATTGCACTTATTATGGCGCTTTCAAAGCTCCTTGTTAAAGGATGCGAACGTGTTAATATGCCGAAAGTTGTCGGTATGTTGCTCGCAGGTATACTTATTGGCTTTATTAAATTTATCCCCGATCAAACTTTTTTGACGGCGGATGCACTTGAAGGACTTGGATTTATTTCCAAGATCGGCGTTATCCTCATCATGTTTAATGCCGGCTTGGGAACGGATATAAAGAGTATAAAGGCTATCGGCAAGCCCGCTGTCCTTATAACGATGGCGGGTGTTATCGTGCCTATGGGTCTTGGCTTCCTCGTTGCGTGCCTTTTCAATGGCGTGGGCGGCAATGAAACATTGCTTAGCAACGCTTTCTACGGAGTTATTCTTACGGCTACTTCCGTTAGCGTTACGGTTGCCACTCTCAGCGAGATGGGGAAGCTCAAAGGTAAGATAGGCAACACCATCATGGCGGCGGCTATCTTGGATGATATCATCGGCGTTATCGTGCTTTCCATCGTTATCGGCTTCAGCGCAAACGGTGGAAATGCGGAATCCCCTCTTATCGTAATATTAAAAACGGTTCTTTTCTTTATTGTGGCTGTTGTTGTCGGCATTATCTGCAACAAGCTCTTTGCGGTAATAGAAAAGAAATTCCCTCACCACAGAATGTTGCCTATTTTCGGCGTTTCTCTCTGCTTCCTCTTCTCTTACGCCAGCGAAAAGTGGTTCGGAGTTGCCGATATCACAGGCGCGTTTATTGCCGGCATAGTTCTTTCGGGCAATCCCGAATCTAACTATATTGAAAGAAAATCCGATATTATGGGCTATATGATATTTACGCCCGTTTTCTTTGCCAACATCGGCATCACGACGGATTTCAGCGGCATAAGCGGCAGCGTTGCACTTTTCGGTATCTGCTTTATTCTCGCGGGTCTTATCGGCAAGGTTATCGGATGCGGCGGCGCATCTCTGCTTTGCAAGTACGGTACTCGTGACTCGCTCAAGGTTGGTATAGGTATGATGGCCCGTGCCGAGGTTGCACTCGTCTGCGCTCAAAAAGGCGTGGAATACAACATGATAGATCAGAGCATAATGCCTTTTATCGTTGTGCTTATTATCGTGTCCAGCTTTGTAACGCCTATAATTTTGCGTAAACTTTACAGCAACGAACTTGACGGCGGCGAATCTTCCAAGCTTTAAAGATACTGCTGCGTCACAAACTAAATAAAAGAGTGATAAAAGGCACGCCGAAAGGCGTGCCTTCGGCATATCACTTCAAAATAAAATTCAAAAACTTTTTTTGAAAAAATATCGAATAAGAATCATAAAAAAGAGGGAAATTTCCTTAAACCCGAATAAAAAAGAGGGAGAAAGCCGACGTTTTTGCATTGTTTTGATTCAAAAAGTGGCATTTTCGGGAGATATTCAAGTTTTTGAAAAAAAGTTGAAAAAAATTGAAAAAAAGTATTGACAAAGCGAAAACATTGTGATATACTAGTGGAGCGCTGTTGAGAACGGCGGCGCAAACGGTCCTTG
>JBGVFW010000410.1:0-4528 GCA_045121315.1 Eubacteriales bacterium | reverse complement strand
ATACGCTTCATCGATAAACAGTACGCCGCCAAGAGCAGATTCAATTACAGCGCTGGTTTTAAGAGCAGTTTGACCAACGTATTGTGCAACCAAATCTTTGCGTTCAACTTCCACTAATTTATTTTCTGAAACTATACCCATATCATACAGTTGCTTAGCAATAATTCGAGCAACAGTTGTTTTTCCCGTACCGGGGTTGCCTGTAAAAACCATATGCAGGTTGGTATCGGGGATCTTCAATCCAATGGTACGAGCCCTTTTGCGGAAATCGACATAAGAATTAAACTCCGTCAATTGCTTTTTAACCGATTCAAGCCCGATAACACTATCAAGAGAAGACGCAAAAGATTTTTCATTTTGATTGCTTACTTCCGGCGGCAAAGCTAAGGCTTTTCTTGAGATTGAATAGTTTGCCAAAAACTCTGCCAACGAGGCGTTTTTGAACGGCAAATATTTTTCGTTATAGGAAAGATACCGAATAAACCGCTTCTTAAAATTAGAATCTACTTGTGCTTTAAGTTCTTTCGGCAAAAGGGCTTCAAAATGCAAAAAAAGTTGGTGACCATTCATATTATCAAGAGATATTCCGTTCTCTTTAAACATGAATTTAAAGGAAGGCGAGATGTTTAAAAAAGCATCAACTTCTTTAGAAGTGCCTGCTAAAATGATATAACGTTTTGAAGCATACAGTTCAAGTTTCTTGATTAAGTGCGAAATAGAACGAGCTCTATAGTCAGTTTTGGCATTTTGGCAAATATAATTGCGATAAAACTCTAAAAACTCGGAAATGCCCGTTAAAATCAGAATCTTGTTTTGTGGAAGCTCGGAATATGAATAGGTTGGGGTGTTGCTTGGCGCCTGAGTAAGATTTTCACTGAGTTCTAATAAAGTATATTTTTCAAAATAGAGAGGCGCGTGTTGATTAAAACGAGTCAGATTTTCGCAAATAAGCGTTACAGTCTCTTTTACTTCCTCTCTATCGTCTCCTGTTACATACCCATAAAAACTCACAAGTTCGGGGTTTTTTATATTTCGAAGAAGTTCCGGCCTGATTTTTTGTAGTGTTTTCTTTTCAAGTGAAGTCTCATACTCTTTTTGCTTATTATAGTATTGAGTATATAGACCTTTTCTGCGAAGATAATCGACAATCATGCCAACCAAAACAAAACATCTTGATGACTGTGAATGGCAAAAACTACATTTTTGGAGAGAATTCGAAGCATAAAAACTAGAAATCGTAATACCTTGAACGTCGTCTATTTTTACATCATCATCCAAAAAATCCTCTTCACCGGAATTTGCTGATCGAAACATTCCGGCATAAGCCACTGCAATCCGGCTCTTATTATCCTTCGTTTGAAGTTTGTTCCCGACAAAAACCATTCCTTTATCGACCAATTTTTCGCCTTTTTTTAAAGCGAAAGTAGGAATGTGAAGATTTACGGAATCGTTCCAATGAATTGGAGCACCATATTTCGCCTCAACCTCATATTTTTGGTCTTGGTATCGCTGTCTTTGTGTTTCTAAAACTTTCGGGTTTGTCGCTTCCAAATTCCTCAAATAAGCAGCAAGCTTGAATGGGCAAATATGGTACGCACAAGATTTGCCGCATTTAGACAAAAGAGAATCGTTACAATCAATAACAAGAGACTCTGATGCTGTCATAGACCCAGCAGAAACCGCCTCATGTAAATATATCCACGGATAATATGCTTCATCATCGGGAACTTTGCATTTATTGGGATGCTTTACTACAAGCTCAACACAACTTACGTTATCACCATTTGGCTGATTTTTTTCACGTGGCTCAATTTCTATGAACTTCGCCAGTTTTCTGGCGATTGTAAAACACGATTCCGGTATAACCGATAAATCATCTTTTGGTGCCCAACAAAAATTACTTAACTGGAAATTTTCACTCATAAGTTATCCTCCATATAATTGAACGCAGGCATTAACTGTAATTTAAATAAATTTTTCTTATGAAGCTCATCAATTCTGACCTTCTTAGCCATATCTGCAATTTCACCGGTACGGATATAACGGTCAAGCTCTACATATGTAAACCCAAGATTATCTTCATCGGTTTTTCCGCAAAGGCCATCTGCCGGAACCTTATCAATTTTTACCTCACCCAGCGCGGCAATTCTTGCTTTTAATCTATTGAAAGTATCAGTGTCTTTCTCTATAAGAATACTGTCTCGATGAGACTTCAATGCGGCCTCACCGAGAGAACCGCTGCCGGCAAACTGATCAAGCACAATCTCTCCCTCTTTTGTAATAAAACGAAGAATTTGCTGTAAAAGCTCGACCGGTTTTTCTGCTTGGTGTATTTTTGTTTTTTTATCAATACCAACGTCAAAAACAGTAGGCAACATACCTGCCGCACCGGACATGAAATGTTCTCGTGCAGGCTCACCACATATTTTTACGTCGATTGGCAAATTATCTAAATACTTGTGCATCATCGGGCCAACAACTTCCCAATCGAGCCCTCCAAGACCACACCCGAGTCGTGGAAACACAATAGATTTTATCCCGTTTGCCTCGTATGTATCCACAAAATTTTGCAATCCTTTTTCAATAAGCTCAATTGAAGCCATATCGCGCCAGTCATGCTTGGTTGGAAAATTCAATATCCATTGATTATTTGATTTATAAAGAAGCAATTCTCCTTCTTTAAAAGAACCGTTTGAACACTCTTCCTTATATTCATTGAACATTTCCGGATATTTATCCTTAAATTCTTTAGCCAAACCCGCACCCATCACGCCGACAAGATTTACGGGATTAACTAAAACCTGAGCATCACACTCAAATATATTTTCAGGCACAGGCTTCTCCGCCTTATTTTTCTTCGCGTCAGGCCGCAACTCACGAGCTCGGCTTTTTGTAAAAAAGCACACATTTTCGGTATTTTTACTTTTGCGGCCCGTGTTGGCAACGAAATCGCCCTTTTTCCACGGCACGTTAGCATAGTATTCAAAACCGGCTGCACGTGCCATATCCTTTACACGGAAAATATACTCATAATTATCTCCGTTTTCTTCGGGAAGAAATTCTACAAGAAAATGTCCCGGCTTTAAAACTCGTTGTTTTTCCTTGAAGTCTTGCTCGTTATATTGAAACAGCTCGTAATCAGCAAAATCTCTATTTCCGCCTTTTAAACTTTTCTTTGTATCATAAGGGTGATCAGTTACGATCGCATCTATGCTATTATCCTTCAAAAAAGAAAGATCTCTCCCGTCACCATTGATCAAAAGACAAGTATTCTCTTTTCCTTGCTCATCTTTCTTGGTGACGGTATATAAGCCTTTACCAACACGTTCAAAAAGACCTTTATCAATACCTTCGTAAATGCGAGCACGAATAGATTCTGTATTTACATCACGATTTTCGTGTTCCAGAACGTGTTCTTCTGCATCTTTAATAGAGAAATATTCCGTGTCCCGGAAATAATCAAACAATGTGGCTTGAATACCACGAACATTATCCTCAGCCATAATAGTTATTCCTTTCTTACAAAATAACAAAATATTACTTTATCATTTAGAGAAGTTTTTTGTCTTCTCTTGTTTATGTGAGGAGATTGAAGACTCGTTAACTTTTGATTTTGCGCACTTAATCTGCTCAGAAAGAGACCTCTTCTTGGCCTTTGGCGGAACCTCCACCTTAATTTGATCCACGTACATCCGTGCTATTAAACTCAATTCCTTGGAAATGGGCAACCGCAATTGATTTATATCCAAACCCTTAATTCCAAATCTGATGCGGTCAAGCGAATCCATATCTTTAAACACCCGGAAAAGTCTCTCTGCCCTTTTCTTATCTTTACAAAGCACGGAGTTTTCTTTTATTTCTTTAAACCCAACCTCATCCGGAAGACAGTGATATTCGCACAAAAATTCTACCAACGGATTCGGTGTGTCAACAGAAGCGCGATAATATTCTTTACTCGCTTTACCGTGTGTAAAATCCACGCCATCATTATCTCTTTGTGTATCGTGATAGATAGCTGCCTCCGCAAGAATTCTCTTGTCACTCTCCGGGAGCTGTAAAAAATGAGCAATAGTCAAACCCATAAGAAGAACTCTTGCTTCGTGTTCATAACCGTGAACATCCGAATCAATAGCAAAATCCAAATTACACATCTTATTTCTATATTGTTGATACATTGGTGTAACTGACGGCAATATAACTCCCAACACGCCCTGCCCTTGAATTTCAATTTCAGACAAAATCTTTACCTTTCGAGGATCAACAAATATTTCTTTCTCGTCTGTATCCTTCAAAAAAGCCTCAATAATGTCTTTTTTAAAAACTTCGCCCTCAACAATATATCCGGAATCAGAACCCAAACGGCAAGCAAAATAATTGGCAATATTGATATCTAACGTCCAGGAATACGCCTCCTCATACGGAGTCGATTTTGAGTTGCCTCCCCTGTAGATCGTTATTTTATCAGAAAAATCTCGTAGCTCGTCTTCTGTTTTTTGTATATCAGCCGCTGACTTCGTGCTTAAAATAA
>JBGVFW010000409.1:0-12610 GCA_045121315.1 Eubacteriales bacterium | reverse complement strand
TGAGTTTATCTCGTTTATCATAATATTATCGGGGTCGGAAATATATGCAACTTGCTCGAAGCAAACAACAACTTCACCGTCGTCATTTGCGTCAAGCCCTGTTTTTTGAAAAGCTCTTTTTATATCTTGATACTGTGTGTCGGTTATGCTCTGGTCTCCGACGTATCTTATGTACATATCATAATGCTCTTTCGACACCATTTGAGAAATGCATACCGCGGAGATCGTTATAAAAAATGCCGCGATTATCACGGGCCATTTGTAGTGATACCAAAAATTATCAAGCCACTTTTTAAACTTCATAATATTACCCCTCAAATATCATTTTGTTTTATTTTAACATGGATTTATGAACAGTATTTTTCCAAAATTTTAATATATCTGCATCGTTTGCAAAAAAGACGGAGACAGCATAAGTTCAACCGTATTATACCATATCAAATCTGTTTTAGCAACAATAAAATTCATTTATTATATATCCGGCGCCATTGCCGATATGCTCGATCACGGTAAAGGTTCGTTTCCCATAAACCACGGGTTTGACTTGACAAAAGCGAAGGAAAAAGATTCTAAAATTCATAGATCAAATACCCTGAATCTCTTTTCGAAGCTTCATTGCAAGCAGGGGATTTCGTGTGGTAATATTAGAAATTTTCATTTTAAGGAAAAGTCGGAGAAAATATTCTTTATCCACTGTCCATGCAGAGAAGCCGCTCCCACTTTCGCAAAGGACCTTGTTGTCCTCTTCGGTAATCATGCAGTATGCCACATTGAGAAATGGACTGCCGTCTTCTTGGTTCGCGGCAATACCATCGGCTATATTTTGTCCGGGCCACATACTTCGCCACATATCGCCTCCGAGCGAAAGAGCAAGCGCACGGTCATTGTTGCAAGCGCCTGTGAATATTATACGACCGATAAGCGAAAATTCTTTCGCCAATTCCATAACGGGTTCGAGCAAGCCTTCCGTTTTTACATCTATATTCATGTGCAGATTATCTTCAGGCGCAACAAGTTCGAAACATTCTCGAAGTGTTACGCAAGCTAACGGGTCTTCGGGAATATCGTGCGTTAAGCGGAGCACGCCGTCAATCATACGCACATCTACCTCTATCATTTCCGAGCCGGACGCGATTGCCATCAAAATATGCTCGCGGCTGTTCGCAGGCGTGTTTTCGCAGCCGGAATGTGCCGTTATAACCGTTTTTCCTTGTGACCAAACTTCTGTGGGCGAGTATCTTTTCATATTTTGTACCTCCATAAAATCATGTAGTTTCCTTTTTTAAAATACCTCAGGGCATTGGCGTTCTCTGTTTGTTTTTCTTTATTATAACTCGAAATTGGATATCTTGCAAGTAAAATATATAAAATGTCTCAATGGCAATGGAAATAAAAGCTCCGAAAAAATTCGGAGCTTTTATTATTTAGCCGAGCATCTTTGCAATATCCTCTTCGGGTGTGCTTATGGGAGAGATATTGTATTTTTCAACCAAGAAGTTCAGAACGTTGGGAGAGATAAACGCAGGAAGCGATGGGCCAAGCAAAATGTTCTTTATACCGAGATAAAGAAGTGTGAGCAGGATGCATACCGCTTTTTGCTCATACCAGGAAAGAACCAAGGAAAGCGGGAGATCGTTGACACCACAACCAAAAGCTTTTGCAAGGGCTGTCGCAACCTTGATAGCGCTGTACGCATCGTTGCACTGTCCCATGTCCATGATACGAGGAAGACCGCCAATCATGCCTATATTGAGGTCGTTGAAACGATATTTTCCGCAAGCGAGCGTCAGCACTACGCTGTCCTTGGGAGTTTTCTTTACAAATTCTGTGTAATAGCTTCGTCCGTCCTTTGCACCATCGCATCCGCCAACGAGGAAGAAATGCCTGATAGCTCCCGATTTGATCGCATCAATAACAGTATTGGCAACAGAAAGAACGGTGTTATGAGCAAATCCTGTCGCAACCTTCTCTCCCCCATTCATACCTCTAAAGCGCATCTCTGTGGTATAACCGCCAAGCGAAAGAGCCTTTTCTATAACAGGTGTAAAATCCTTACCCTCGCCAATGTGTACAATTTCAGGGTAAGAAACGACCTCCGTTGTAAATACACGATCGGCATAGCTCGGCTTGGGCGGCATGAGGCAGTTAGTCGTAAACAAAATCGGTGCCGGAATATCAGCAAATTCCTTCTGTTGGTTCTGCCAAGCTGTGCCGAAATTTCCCTTGAGATGATGATATTTTTTCAGCTCCGGATATGCATGTGCTGGGAGCATTTCCCCATGAGTATAGACGTTGATTCCTTTTCCCTTTGTTTGCTCAAGAAGCTGTTTCAAATCGTACAGGTCGTGTCCGGAGATAACGATAAAAGGGCCTTTATCAACGGTTAGGCTTACCTCTGTCGGTTCGGGATTTCCATATGTTTCGGTGTTTGCTTTATCCAGCAGAGCCATGCATTTGAGGTTGACCTCACCAACCTCCATGACCACAGGGAGAAGTTTATCCATTCCCCAATCATCCATAGGTAAGTATGTTAAATATGATGGCGAAACAGGCAAGTACACTAATGGGACAGTATATAGGGTTGATGACTCATATGAGCTATTTGACCCTGATAATTGCGGCGCATCTACCCTTGAAACATCGAGCGGAACGTCTCTATCATCATCTATTAGCTGCAACATTGGAGACTTGATTGTAGCAGCAATCGTAACAAGATACGACCCGCTTACGTTAAGTGATGGCTGGGCTGTAGTCTCTTCTAGTAAAAGCGTGAAAGAGTTTAACCCTAGCAGTGCCTCTGCATACAATCATAGGTTGTCTCTTGCGTATAAGTACGCCGAAAGCACTGCAGAAAGCATTAGTGTAGCACAGAGTTCGGCAGGAAGAATATACGTCAATATGGTGTCATTTAGGCACGCCGCTGGATTTGATGAAACCAGCTATCAGTATGCGCTTCTTAATAACCAAGCGAACTCGTTTGTAAGGCCTACCGGGCGTATAGTTTTATGGAGTTTGACTACTGACTTTTGGGCTTCCTCCGGCTATCCTGTTTGGAGCATTTCAAATGAGTCTAGACTTATACAGCTCGGAAGTTCTACACAGTCGCGCCTACTGTCTGCTATAGATACTAGCGACGATACTTCTGTAACATTTACTGCCGGGCATACTAACACTGCTGATGCTATGATTTGTGGCCCGCTTGTAATAAACCTGTACCCCGGCACGCTTGTAGAAGCTGGTGAAGATGATATCTATTGGATATATAAGCCGTCGCAAACTGTTTTGCCGGATGAGAATACGCTTATTTCCAAAGCTGTAATTGCAAGACCCGCAGACCTTGCTCCCGAAAACATCCTTATAGGAAGAAACATTGGAGGTGTTGACGGAGGATTATCGTTACCTCAGCTGCACGCGCCGACCGCAGTAGCTTCGCTTGTTGCCGGCTCCGATGGATTACAGTATTTTAAAGTGACGCTACCCAGCACAAATGGCGACTTTGCTGAAAAATTAAGGCTTAAAGTTTCTTGGACTACTTACGGAGATGAGATAGTACTGGATAAAGCTTTAGACAGCGGCACAACCTCGGTAAATGTTTATGCAAAGGACTTTGTGGCGCAAAGGGGAGTTTCTTTTTTACGCCCGTTATTCTATATTTCGGGTACAAACTTTTTTGACTCTGAAAAAGTTACGAACAGCCTAATTTCTTCGCTCGCTTTAGTGAAATATGACCTTTTGGGAATTACGCTTTCCCCGGAGCACACCTATGCGTATTTAAACGATACTTTAAATATACAGCTCACTACAGATGATGGTTACTATCTTCCAAAGTCAGTTGCTGTTCTCGATACGGACGGAAACGAATTAAACGCAAACGTATCATATGATTACGATACAGGTAAGTTGGCTGTCAAATACACCAATATGGCAACGATAGCTGATGATTACAGCACGTTTTTTACCATACAAGTTCAAGCAGTACAGACTCCTTGGCTGCGCCTTCCAAGTGCTGTAATCACCGAAAATGAAAACTTATTTGTAAAGTTTGGAGACACAAACACAGAAAAAATAGCGGCTTTTTATAATAATGAGCAAATTTTTGTAATCGAAGATGACAGAGAAGGTATGCTGACTTATGATGTTGAGCTTGACCCGGGCGGTTCTTCAAGCTATGGATTTGCACTTCAGAGCGATGGATACTATAAAGAGACAAGCTATGGTTATACTTATTGCGTTGCGTTATGCAAAGTAAACTTTACAATGAAAAGCTCCGGAAAAATTGCTATAAAGTATGTTAACTACGGTTATTCAAGTACTACTTATGGTATCATAGGCAAAGTTGATTGTTTGTTGAGCACAAGCTATAGCACAGATCATACTACAAGTTATGCAAACGTATATACCACTTTTGCAAGTAGTAATAGCACAACCGAAAAAACGATTGAAATGGATGTGCCCGAGGGGGAGCATTTTATATATTTTAAATTCAGAAGATATTCCACAAGTTCATCCTCATACTATTTCAAGTTCAAAATTTTAACGGAACCTGCTGAAATTTCGCCGTATCGTTTAACGGACCACTTTAATTCATACGGTAAATACCCTATTGAGCTTAAAGCTCTTGCGGAAAAATTCACCGAAAGCGATGCATTGCAGCTTGACTATATTTATGCTCCGTACATAGATATTTCTAACGGAATTCTTACCGTAACGAATACCGTGCCAAGTGAGGTTACGGCTTTTGAGTTATATTTCGATGATGTTCTTATTGATACGCTCGAATATGACGCGGCAACCCCGCTTGCAATCACCCTTTCCGATTATTCCGGTGAAATCTGCACACAGCCTAATATTTATATAAAAGCTATAGGAGAAGGTGTTCTCGAAAATCAAAGTAATATCATCACAGCTTGGGTCATTCCTGCCGGAGAATATCCGATTTATGGCGTTAGTGGTATGTATTCCTCCACTGTGGCTCTCACTCGTACGGATGATGCCGTTAATATGGGCTATACAATAAACAGCGATGGAAGCATAAATAGTGACTTTGACAACGCATTTCCTTGGAACAAGACAGAACTCGTCACAGACGAAAATGGAAATGAATTTATATCTTTCCCTCAGATGTTCTTTAGAGTTACAGCAGACAGCTCTTACAACATTACAACAACAGCGGTTTCGGGAGCGCCTCACAATGATGGTGATTGGTATGAGGTCAAACCGTTTTTGTATGGACGCTACGGCGGCTCAGTGACAAACAATGTGCTTGAAAGCAAAAGAGGCGCTACTCGTAAAGCTTCTTTAACACGAGCAGATTTCAGAACATATGCAAAAGCAAACGGTAACAACTATCACTTGCTTGATTTGTATCATAAAACCGTTCTTAATTTCTTGTGGTGGATCGAATGGGCAACTAAAAACAGCGCAACCATTATGACAGGCGCTATAAGCGGAAGCGGTACAACGGGCGGTACATCAAGCTGTTCAACAGGAGGCACGGACATCTTAACAACACCGTCGGGCTATGAACCAAGCAGAAAACAAATGCGCTATCACTATATAGAAGACTTCGTAGGTAATTTCTTTGAATTTTTGGATGGAATTTATTGCTATAGCAACGGTTCATCATATTATGACTATGCTACTGCAACCCCCGGAAACTATTCAGATACAAATTCTAATCACACAAAATTACCATACAGCAACTCTTCCAATAATTGCATAACATCGTTCGGATGGGATAACTCACGGCCGTTCTTATGCGTACCTCACTTATCAACATCGGATTCAAGCTACAGTACATATTTTTGTGACTATGTATATCGGTACAGCAATAGTCCTATACCACGTGTAGGTGCGGCATTTGATAGCCAAACCACTTATCAAGGTATTTCATATATGTACTGCGGAAGCGCATCGAGTGTGTACACGAATGTAGGTGCAAGACTTATAAAATCGCAATTTAACAAATAAAAAAGGAGAAAAAATAACCATGGGATTTACGCCAAGCAAAGCAAACAGCATTTTATCAGCACTTTTTCCGTGCTACATAGGACTTTCCACCACGGAGCCCAACGCGGACGGCGGCAACATCACGGAACCTTCTGCCGCGGCTGGCTACGAAAGAAGACAGATCGCGTCCGCCATGATGACCACAAAGAACGGGCAGACGTGGAACAGCGGCGACACAATATTTTTCCCCGAAGCTGCGACCTCTTGGGGAACGATAACGCATTTTGCGTTGTACGCCTCGGAAAACGCTTCCGCTCCGTTTTACACGGGTAAGCTTACCACGCCTACCACAGTTCCCGCGGAATATATCCCTATCTTCCGCAAGAACACCTTTATCATCGGTCTTGACAAGGACGAGCTTGACGCGGTTTCGTAAGGAGGTGAGAATACGATGGCAAAATACGTTGAAATGAGCGCAAAGTGCAATATCAGCACGAAAAACGCGCTCGGCAAAGCTCCTGCGGCAAAAGCGCAGGATAGAAACAAAGAAAAAACAAAATAAGGAGGTGTACATATGGAAAACGCACTTGAGATTATCAGCGTTCCCGTTATCGTGACGATAGTTTATGGTATGATGGAGCTTTTCAAAAACGCTTTCGGCGCAGACCGCATCGGTAAGTTTATCCCGCTTTTGGCGGTGGTGCTCGGCGCGGTGCTGGGCTTTATCGCGTATTACGTTTATCCTGCCATTATCCCCGCGGAGAATGTGCTCACGGCGATCCTCGTCGGCGCGGCGAGCGGTTGGGCCGCTACGGGCGCAAATCAGACGTACAAAAAGCTGACAAGCGGCAAAAGCGAAGGCGAGGAAGCGGGTGGCGAAAATGACAAATGAAGAACGCCACGAGCTGGAGGAATATTTCGACGGCAGATACGTTCACCGCAATGACTGCGCCCGCACCGTTGGCAAGACGGAGGAACACATAAGCGAGCTTCACGTTTCCATTGCGAAGATTGGAACGAAGCTCAACGTTATAACAGGCATACTCAGCGCCATCGGCACGGCGGTACTCGCCGCTGTGGTGAAGATAATAATTGGTGGGTAAAAAATAGGACAAGGCAAAAGCCTTGTCCTATTTTGCGTTTTTTCACATTTTTTCGATTATTTTCGAAAAATCCGATACGATTCCACTCTATTTGTGATATACTTGTAAAAAACTTTACACAGAGGGGGATTTTGCTATGCTTCAATTTTTGTTACTGAACATAGAAGACCCACAGGATAAACTGGACTTTGAAGAGCTTTACTATAAATACAGAGACGCAACGATGAGACGTGCACTGAGACTGCTCAACGGAAACCACAGCGATGCAGAAGAAGCATTTCAGATAGCGTGGGTTCAAATATCACGCAATCTTGATAAAATACATACCCGTAATGAAAAAGGTATTTCGACTTACATAATGAAGACCGTAGAATATAAAGCGATAAATGTTGCTAACAAAAACGAGAAGTGGCAAAAGCAAAAAGAAAATTTGATCTTGAGTAAAGCCGAATGTGTTTCGGATGACACCTTCTCCGTTTTGTGTTCTAAAGAAAGCACGAAAAAGCTCAAGGAAATTATCAGCGGTATGCAGCCAAAACTAAAGGACGTGCTGATTTTCGTATACTTGTACAAACTGAAAGTGGGAACGATAGCCGAGCATTTGGGAATAAGCGAAAACGCCGTATGGAAAAGACTTTACCGCGCAAAAAACACTTTAGCGGAAAAATTGAAACAGGAGGAAATTGACCATGACAGAGATTGAAATTGGCAGAGAAAAACTCAGAACGGCTCTTTTGGAGATTTGCGGGGATTATTGGGAAAACGTAGAGCTAGCGCCAGAGGAGGATGTTTGGTATTCTCCCACGCTTGAAAAGAAAATGGCAAAACTTTTGCAACGCAGGAGCAGTCCGTGGTATGAATGTTTTAACACCACGTTTAAAAAAGTGTGCGCGGCGTGTTTGCTTGTGGTGGTTCTCTTCGGCGCCCTCATGAGCTGTAAGCCCATACGTGAACCCGTGATAAAGTTCTTCCAAAATATATACGAGCAGTTTACGGAGTTTTGGATTGAAGATGAAAGCATTACAAACTCTGGTTACTTTATTGAAGAAGCATACACTTTGACGTATATTCCCGATGGATATGAGCTGATAGAAAAGCAGAATATAACGGGTAAAAATTTTGCTTTAAAAACTGTTTGGGAAAATAGCAATGGTGATAGGATTTATTTCAATCAATCGACTGCTCTAGCAAAACTTGCGATTGATTCTTATATCGAAAACGCGGAAATATATTGCTATGATGAAATGCAAATTTTTTTGATTCAAGTTGAAAACGAATTACGTGCGTTTTGGAACACGGAAAAATATACATATTCTTTGGTTGCACAAGGCGTATCAAAGGAAGAAGTTATGGATATAGTAAAATCATTTGATATTGAATAAGTTTTTTATAAAAATTTTAACAAAATTAGGCTAAAATTCGATTTTTCTGCGGCTCTGTATTATATAAAAACAGAAATGGAGAATATCAACTATGAAAAAAACAAAAATTTTGTCGTTCATCTTAGCCGTTCTTTTATTTGCCATGTGCTTTGCTTCTACGGTATTAGCGGTAGAGGCTAGATTGACAAATACTATGCAAACAGTTACTTGTTTTGTTATAAGCGAAACAGGTCTTGCAATGGTTTACGTTGATTACATTGGTCGCGAGGAATTGCTGACACGTGCGACGATGACTATTACGATAAAGAAAAGATTTTTGCTGCTTTTCTGGACGGAGGTAACGACGCACACGATCACTTCTACCGAAGCGATGTACAACGAGACCTTTGAGTATCAGCTCGAAGATACCGGCACGTACAAATGCAACGTGGAATACGTTATAACGGGTTCTACCGGGGCAACCGATACCATTCCTTTCGAAGATACCGCAACATATTAAAAACAGAAAAAAGACCACCTAAACGGTGGCCTTTTTTGTTTTTATGCCCATTATTTCAAAAGTTCACAATTCGTTAACAAAGCAGAAGTGCGCTTTCTGTAAGTTTTCTCCCCTTACTTCTACAATACGCTGGAAGGAGGTGAGAAATATGTATATAAACCAAAATTTTGGTCAAATCGTGCGCGACCATAGGGAACACAAGAGTCTTACGCTTGAAACTGCGTCGGAACTGTGCGGCATAAGCGACAAAACTCTTGAAAATATCGAGCTCGGCGATTCCGACCCGAAATTATCTACCGTCATGAAGATTGCAGACGTTTTGGATATAGATATCGGGTTGCTGAAGCATTGCAGTTTTGCGGAAAAGGAAGAATTTATCATCGGCTGAATTTAGACATTATGAGAAAGGGACTTAAATATGAATTGCAAATACATAGTTGTCGGAACCATCTGTTTTTATGAATCAAGCGCGCCCATCAGATACGGCATCGCCGCCGTCGAAGAGCAAGGCGCTTTTCCCGCGATATTGGACGCTGCTTTTGACTTAACGTCCGATTTTGCAAAAGCGAAACACTTGGCTGACTTGTGCAACGAACAAAAGCTCTCTGCCTCGCACTTGCGCGATGTAGCAGAAGATTTTGTGCTGAGCGAGTGAGCGAAAAAATAGCGGGCGAATTTTCATTCGTCCGCTATTTTTACTACTATCCCGAACACGCCGCTGACAAAAAACAGTGCTGTGTTCGAGTTTAACGAAAATGGTCGGGATGACAGGAGTTGAACCTGCTTGAACCAGTTCCCAAAACTGGCGGGTGACCGTTACCCTACATCCCGATTTTATAATATTATACACCATTTCCCTGCGTTTGTCAATGAAAGCCCTCGATTTTTTTATCGGGGGCTTTCAAAAAACTTGGCAAAATTAGCCGATGTAGCCGCGGAGTTTCGCAGCCTCAACAATTCTGGAAACAGCAACCATATAAGCGCCTGTACGCAAAGAAGCATTGTTAGCTTTAGCAGTATCCCAAACAGCCTTGAAAGCTTCTGCTATCTGACGTTCGAGTTTTGCATTAACTTCTTCTTCACTCCAGAAGTAGCTCTGAAGGTCCTGAACCCATTCAAAATAAGAAACGATAACGCCGCCGGAGTTAGCGAGGATATCTGGAACAACGTAAATTCCCTTTTCATCAAGAACAGCGTCAGCAGCGTGGTTGATAGGACCGTTTGCGCCTTCGAGGATAACTTTTGCCTTAACATTGTCCGCATTCTTTTCTGTGATAGCGTTTTCAAGTGCTGCGGGAACGAGGATATCAACGTCAAGTTCAAGAAGCTCTTCATTGGAGATAGTGTTTACGCCGTCCGCTTTGTAAGCGTCGGGTTTAAGGCCGGAAGCAATGATAGCGGGGATATCGAGACCGTCTGCGCAGTAAATACCGCCCTTGGAAGACGTAACAGCAACAATCTTGCAACCGTCCTTATAAAGGAGTTCGGCGGCAAGGCTACCTACGTTACCAAAGCCCTGAACAGCAACGGTCGCACCGTTCAAAGATTTGCCGAGACGTTTGTAAATCTCGCGTGCGTTGAAGAGAATCCCCATACCCGTTGCGGGTGTTCTTCCCTTAGAACCGCCAATAGCGATAGGTTTACCTGTTACAACAGCCGTGGAGCTTTCACCCGTGAGCTTGCTGTATTCGTCCATAATCCAACCCATGATTTGAGAAGTTGTATTTACATCGGGCGCGGGAATGTCCTTTTTAGGTCCGATAACAGGAGCAATAAGTTTGGTATATGCGCGAGTAAGTCTTTCAAGTTCAGTTTTGGAAAGCTTGCGGGGGTCAACCGTAACGCCGCCTTTGCCGCCACCGTAAGGAATGTTCGCAACGGCGCATTTAAAGCTCATCCAAGCTGCAAGAGATTTAACTTCGTCTTCGTCTGTATCGGGGTGGAAACGAATGCCGCCTTTACAAGGACCTCTCATGCTGGAATGCTGAACGCGGTAACCTTCAAAAATTTCAACGTGACCGTCGTCCATCTTCACAGGGAAGCTTCCTTTAATTTCACACTCGGGATTGCGAAGGAAAGAATATTCATCTTCTTCAAGTCCAAGTTTTTTAGCAGCGCCCTCTAGTGCTGCAAGCATGTTAGCATATGTATTGCCTGCCATAGAAAAAATCTCCAATCAAATATAAAAAATTACTTTGTTTGAGTTACACGTATTTTTATCTCGCTACCGTTATCTTCGATAAATTCAATTTTGAGATTATACGTGTCTTGTGAAACGCCCTCCGGGAAGGAATTGAGCGATTTCGTGTGTGTTGCGGCGGAGATGTATTCGTTGGAATTAAATACGTCGCCTCCGCGGAAGAACGGGTCCTCGGGATATCCAAGAACAAACTCACCGTCGTTTTTAAGAAGTCCGTTTTCGTCAAAGCCGTTTTTGAAAACAACTACAATTCCGGGGTCGTGGCGTGTTGTGCCCTCTTCCTCGGTATCGGGGTCCCAGAAACCGGAACCGTTCGTGCGCTTTATAACGGAATATCTGTCAAAAATATCCTCGTCTATATGCCAAATGATAACGCCGCCTTTTTCATAGTTTTCACTGATTTCTTTAGTTTCGCCGTTTTCATCCGTCACATATCTCTTTCTGTAAAGACCGACGCAGAAGCCCGTAAGCTGACGGTTTTCTAAGAGGAAATATTCTTTGGGGTCGGGTGTGTTTACTCTTATGATATTAGCCTTGTCACCGGAGAGCTCATGAAGAACGTACTCCCCGTCTTCATTTACTATCTCGGGAACGGCAAAACCTGAACGGATCTTCTGGAACGGGTCGAGGTGCTGAGGCACAGAGCCTTTGAGCACATCGTTTTCCGCATTCGCGTTGCCGTAGTTTCCGTGACCCATAAGAGAGAAAAGATAAGGAAGCGGCCAACCCACTACTTTTTTGTCGTAGTCGTAAACATCGTGGAAGCCGATGGAATGTCCAAGTTCATGGGCGATAGTCCCCACGGGATGTGGAATAAACTCGCCGCCCATCTTGCGGTATTCGCCAACAAGAGTGTAGCAACCTTTACCCATAGAGCAGAGTTTAACACCGTCGAGCTCGGGCGACTGAGCACCTTCAACACCGTCCTGATTTTCGCCGTCGGGCAAAGAACCGCAGTTTGCGAATACGCCCCAGCGGAGATTGTCAGTAGATTCCTTACCGCCGGAAATATCGTAGCCTGCATGAATGAGCAAAACATTAAATTCATCGCTTGAAAGATACCCGCTGTTATCACGGTCGTAGTAAGCGAAATCAATGTAAGGATCCGCCGCCTTAAGTGCTTCGGAAATGCAGTAGAACGCGTTTCCGTGGCCTTTGGAGGGGGTGTCCTTGTTCATTCGGTCGGGGTGAGGCAAGTCAAGCGTTACTTCTAGTACGCCGGGTGTATCCGTACCGATGACCTTTGCGGGCTCGAAATAAAATTTTCCGCCGGACATCTCTTTATAAAAATTCTTGAGTGTGTAACCCTCATCGCCAAAACAAACATTATACCAATGTTCCTTACTGGTCGATATCATTTGTATGCCGTCTTCCCATGTTTTTGCACCCTTGGGTTTAAAGGAAATAAGCAAAACGAGGAGCGGCACCGGTTTCATATCCAATTTTTTTGTTGTTACAGATGTGCGTAAATTTGATG
>JBGVFW010000408.1:0-2358 GCA_045121315.1 Eubacteriales bacterium | reverse complement strand
CGCTGACATCTGTATCCATGATTTTCATCGGAGCGCTGCTGACCGCGCTTGGAGTATACGACAAGCTGGCACGTCACGCAGGAGCGGGAACACTGGTTCCGATCACGGGATTTGCAAACGCGATGGCGGCGCCTGCCATTGAGTTTAAAAGCGAGGGTTTTATTACAGGCGTGGGAACAAAACTGTTCGCCATTGCAGGCCCGGTTATAGTCTACGGCACAGGCGCGTCGGTGCTGTACGGTGCTATACTTTGGATCATGCACATGTTCGGATTAACGCTTTTTTGAGCGATAATACAGCAGGGGCTGGCTCAAAAGTGAAAAAGAGCCAGCCTCATAATTACGACAGAAAAGAATCTTTTTTTTGAAAATCTGAGCAATGCAAAGCAGAGGGTATCGCTACTCTCTGTTTTTTTATGTTAAATTGTGGAAAAATCAGGCGGTCAATTTTTCGTTGGGTTTCTTTTTCTCGAAAAGATATGTTTTCGTTATTTTTTGAATGATTTTGTTGTAGTACTTTTTGAAGTTGTACGCAAAGCAATGAAAAAGCATTTCGGTTTTGACATTCTTCTTTCCGCGGGTCAAAAATCGTCTGAAGCCATAGTCCTCCTTGAGCACGCCAAAAGCCCCTTCTACCTGTATAGAGCGGTTTATTCTAAGTGTGATTCCCTTTTCGCTTGTGATGTTATCCAGCGACTGCCGGCTGTATTTGTGGAAAAGTTTTGAATGTTCAAGCTTTCTGATACCGTCCTTGCTTTTGGTACATTGGTCGCGGTGAGGGCATTGATGACATTTCTCGGTGTAGTAAACTTCCTTCTTGGATTCATACCCTGTGCCTGATTTCGATTTCTTTTCTCCTCGCAGCGTTAATGTCTCTCCGCCCGGACAGGTGAATGTGTCTGTTTCTTCGTTGTATTCAAAATTGTATTTTGCGTAAGGGTGCTTTTTCTTTTTGCTTTTCTTTGTCTGTTCGTAGTTCTGCGGTTTAATGTAGCTTTCCTGTTTGTTTTCAGCCAGATATACAAGGTTTTCTTCGCTCTCGTATCCGGCGTCTGTTGTTACGTTCAGATATGTAAATCCCAGATTTTCTTTTGTCGTTTCCATAAATGGGATGAATGTTGTCACATCGTTTCTATCCTGATACACGTCCATACTTACGATGTATTCGCTGTCAACGCCGATCTGAATATTGTAGCCGGCTTTGAGCTGTCCGTTCTTCATATGGTCATCCTTCATCCGCATAAAGGTTGCGTCATGATCTGTTTTGGAAAAGCTGTTTCTGTCACCCAAAATCTCCTGATATTCGGCATATTGGCTGCTTTTTGCGAGGATCTCCTCGCATTGCTCATAGTCTCTTTGCAGCTGTGTTTTACGCTTTCCTCTGCCGTGGACAAACTCAATTTCAGCTTTATCGATTTGAACGGACAGATACTCCAGTGCTTCTACAATACTCAAAAAATTATGGGAATATTCTTCTCTTAATTCCGCGAGATAGCTTTCAGCCTTGTTTTCGAGCTTGGCTTTGTTCTTTGCGACAGCCTTTCCCCAGACAAAGCTATACCGATTGGCATTGGCTTCGATTTTCGTGCCGTCTATGAAGATGTTTTCGCAGCTGATTTCCTCACGCTCTTTCAATTCCGATATGAACTGATTGAACAAATCCTGAAACGCTTCGGCGTGTCCGTATCTGAACCGGTTGATGGTGCTTTTGCTCGGCGCTTCGTATTGTTGCAGCAGCCATAGAAAACAAATATGTGTTTTGCAGGCGTATTCTATCTTCCGGCTTGAGTAGATACCGTTAATATATGCATACACAACCACCATGAACATGACATTAAGCGGAAGCGCAGGCGGTCTGCCTTCCTTGGCGTATGAATCAATGAGTTTTTTGTAATTGAGCTTGCTGCATATTTCAAACACAAGAAAAACGATATCGTCCTCCTTGATGAAAAAATTTGAACTAAACAGCGAAATGACTTGATTATTTATCTTCATTGGTGTACAATCCTTTATGTTGGTTGTTTGTTTTTTGTGGTAATTAAATTATACACCAACTGCGAGAGGTTTCATAGCCTCTCGTATTTTTTGCAAAAAAACTGGCCCAAAACTCTTTCGAGTTTTGAGCCAGCCTCTTAGGGAGAGCGATGATGAACCTTTCATCCTATTCACACCGCAACAAGCGAGGTATTTCTTTTCCGATAACACCAACGCACTTCTGGGACGCCAAATCAAAGGTCATCATAAATGATGGCTTTTGTTTTTTGCAAACTGTAAGTTAAATACAAACGGAAGAAGGGATTCGAAGGCGACCGTGCCCGCCTCGTGCGGGCAAAAACGCTCCGGGGGAGCGTTTTTAGGG
>JBGVFW010000407.1:0-2210 GCA_045121315.1 Eubacteriales bacterium | reverse complement strand
AACAGGAAGATAAGATATATTATTTTAATGATGTGCAGCGTATTGTGAAACAGATTAACTTTCGTTTTTCGGATGGCTCTGAAGGAACGCTTTTTATCGTAACGCATATTAAAAGTTTGATTTCCAAAACCTTACTTATTGATATGATCATTGCGATTGTGCTGATTCTTGTATTTACAAGTCTTATGCTGACGCGTTGGATTCATAAGGGGGTATTCCTTCCGGTAAATGAATTGAATACTGCGATGCAGAATATTGCGGAAGGCAATTTTGAATACCGGCTTTCGGTAGAAGGAAAAGGCGAGATCGGAGAGCTGTATCAAAACTATGAAGAGATGCGTCTGCGCCTGAAAGAGTCGGCAGAAGAAAAAGTACAGCAGGAGAAGCAGAACAGAGAGCTTATCAGCAATATTTCCCACGATCTGAAGACACCGATCACAGCGATCAAAGGTTATGTGGAAGGGATTATGGACGGGGTAGCAGATACACCGGAAAAGATGGATAAATATATTCGTACAGTTTATAACAAAGCAAACGATATGGACAGGCTCATCAATGAGCTGACTATTTATTCGGGAATCAATTCAAATCGCATACCTTATAATTTTCATCGTATTAATGTAGCGGATTATTTTAAAGACTGTGTAGAAGATGTAGGGCTGGATTTGGATTCTAAAAATATTGAACTGAATTATTCGAATCTTGTAGACCCTGATGTAGTCGTCATTGCAGACCCGGAACAGATGAAGCGAGTCATCAATAATATTATTGGAAACAGCGTGAAATATATGGACAAGGAGCATGGAGTTATCGACATTCGTATTTTGGATGAGATTGATTCTATCCGGGTGGAAATTGAGGATAATGGAAAAGGAATAGCTGCGAAAGATCTGCCGAATATATTTGAACGATTCTATCGTACGGATTCTTCCAGAAATTCTTCCAAGGGAGGCAGTGGTATTGGATTGTCCATTGTGAAGAAGATTGTGGAAGATCACGGAGGTTATATTTGGGCAACAAGTAAAGAAGGCGAAGGAACCTGTATGCATTTTGTTTTAAGAAAATATTCAGAAACGAAAATGTAAGCAGTAAATATAAGGAAATGTAAAAGTTTGGAAAGGAAGAAACTATGAGTAAAATTTTAATTATCGAAGATGAAGAAGCAATTGCAGATTTGGAGAAAGACTATCTGGAGTTAAGTGATTTTGAAGTTACGATCGAAAATGCCGGTGATGTAGGACTTGCTACTGCATTGAGCGGTGATTTTGACCTGATCATTTTGGATCTTATGTTACCGGGAATGGATGGATTTGAAGTATGTAAAAGAATCCGTGAAGAAAAAAATGTACCAATTTTAATGGTATCTGCCAAAAAAGATGATATTGATAAGATCAGAGGGCTTGGTCTTGGCGCAGACGATTATATGACAAAACCATTTAGCCCAAGTGAACTGGTAGCGAGAGTAAAAGCGCATATGGCACGTTATGACCGACTTGTTGGAACAAATCAAAAGGAAAATGACATTGTGGAAATACGAGGAATCCGCATTGATAAAACAGCAAGACGAGTTTATGTGAATGGGGAAGAGAAAAATTTCACAACGAAAGAATTTGATTTGCTGACTTTTCTTGCAGAACATCCGAATCACGTTTACACAAAAGAAGAGCTGTTCCGCGAAATCTGGGATATGGATTCTATCGGGGATATTGCAACGGTTACGGTTCATATTAAAAAGATTCGTGAGAAGATTGAATTTGATACAGCAAAGCCACAATACATTGAAACAATTTGGGGTGTAGGATATCGCTTTAAGGTGTAAAAACAAGTTGTATGTTATAGCCAAAATATGATAAAATCAAAGTACTAAAGTCAGAGATTATAGGACATGTTTATGAAAGCAAAAATAGTATATGAAGACGAGGAAATTCTTGTTTGTCATAAACCTGCAGGTCTTGCGACGCAGACAGGCAGAGTAGGACAGCAGGATTTAGTCAGTGAGATAAAAAATTATCTCGGAACGAATCCTTATCTGGGACTGATTCATCGCTTGGATCAGCCAGTAGAAGGGTTGCTTGTATTTGCCAAAACGGCTCCTGCTGCAAAGGAATTGAGCAGACAGTTGACAGACAGTATTTTGAACAAACAGTATTTGGCTATTGTGCTTGGCAAAGGTTTTTCAAAAGAAACAACTTTGGAGAACTACTTAATAA
>JBGVFW010000406.1:0-2544 GCA_045121315.1 Eubacteriales bacterium | reverse complement strand
GGGCTTTAACGGTACCGAAAGACCCGGCGCCGTTTACCTTGCTGCAGTTCTTGCAGGTCACGCACAGAAGGGACTCCCAGCGTTCGGCATCTATGGTCACGAAGTTCAGGATCGCGATCAGGTTTCTGAAATTCCTGAAGATGTAAAAGAAAAGCTTCTCCGCTTTGGCCGCGCTGCTGTAGCAGCTGCTACGATGAGAGGCAAATCGTATCTCCAGATCGGCTCTCAGTGTATGGGTATTGCAGGCTCTATTATGGACCAGGACTTTATGGAAAGTTACCTCGGTATGCGTGTTGAGTCTGTTGATGAGGTTGAGATTCTTCGCCGCATGGAAGAAGGAATCTACAACGAAGAAGAATATCAGAAAGCACTCGCTTGGACAAAAGAGCACTGCAAGGAAGGCAGAGACGATAACCCCGAATCCGTAAACTTCCTCGGCGAAGAACGCCGCATTAAATTTACTGCTGAAGAAAAAGAAAAACAGTGGGAATTTACAGTGAAGATGTACTGCATCATTAAAGACCTTATGGCAGGCAACAAGAATCTCCCTAATGCATTTGAAGAAGAAAAAGTTGGTCACAACGCTATCGCAGGCGGTTTCCAGGGTCAGAGACAGTGGACAGACCATTGGCCCAACTGCGACTATCCCGAAGCTCTCCTTTCTTCCTCTTTCGACTACGAAGGAGCACGCGAACCCTTTACGCTTGCAACAGAGAACGATGTTCTCAATGGTATTGGTATGCTCTTTATGCGCTTGCTCACTCACCGCGCACAGATTTTCGCGGACGTTCGTACATATTGGTCCGGCGAAGCTACAGAGCGCGTTACGGGCTATAAGCTCGAAGGCAAAGCTGCTGAATCCAACGGTATTATCCACCTTCTCAACTCCGGCGCGGCTTGTCTTGACGCTTGCGGCGAATGCACGGACGAAAACGGCAACGCTATTATGAAGAAATGGTGGGAAGTTACGGAAGAAGATATCAAGAAGATGACTGACGCAACGGTTTGGTGCGAAGCAGGCTTCGACAACTTCCGCGGCGGCGGCTTCTCCAGCCACTACACGACACGTGCGGAAATGCCCGCTACAATGATCCGTCTTAACCTCGTTAAGGGTCTCGGTCCCGTTCTTCAGATCGCTGAAGGTTGGACGGTCAAGCTTCCTGACGAAGTTTCCGATAAGCTTATGGAACGTACGAATCCCACTTGGCCCTGCACCTGGTTTGCTCCTCGCTGCGACGGCAAAGAGGGAAGCCCCTTCAAGACGGCTTATGAAGTAATGCAGAACTGGGGTGCTAACCACGGCGCTATCTCCTACGGTCACATCGGCGCAGACCTTATCACTCTCTGCTCTATGCTCCGTATCCCCGTTTGTATGCACAACGTTCTCGAAGACGACATCTTCCGTCCCGCTGCTTGGAACGCATTCGGTATGGATAAAGAAGGTCAGGACTACAGAGCTTGCCAGACATACGGTCCTCTCTACAAATAATATAGGTATATAATACAAAAACTGCAACCTTTTTCGGGTTGCAGTTTTATTTTTTATCTGTTCGGCAAAGGAAATAATCGGTGCTTACGTTGTAATAATCGCAAAGAGTCAGAAGATGGTGTATCGGCAATTCGTTGGCGCCGCGCTCATACCGTGCATACATCGTTTGCGAGGTGTGCAAAATTTCGGCTATTTCTTGCTGAGTTTTGTCGTTATCTTCCCGCAGGTCACGCATACGTTTGATGTATTTCATAATAATCAATCCTAAAAAATATTTTGTGATTTTATTATATCAAGTAAATAATTTTACTATTGACTTTAGTAAATATTTGTGTTAAAATGCGAATGTAGTAAACATCTTTACTTTATGTAAAGATATATTTTTGGGAGGAAAGTATGAAAAAACTAAAACTTACACTAACTGTTGTTGCATTTCTTTTCGTATTTGCGACCTTGTTGACAAGCTGCGGAGGCGGAAGCAAACCGTCGAAAAGCCAGATTATGGAGGATTTGAGAACGAGCTTTGCAAATGACCGCTCATCTTTGGCTGAAGATATGTTGAATATACAAAATATGATCAGGGTTGGAAAATAGAGGATTGCGATTGGGATTATGTTGATTGCAAAAGCGATTATATAAAATAAGCTAAAGCAAAAGAGCCTTTGAAGGCTCTTTTGCTTTAGGGAAGTTCTTTGCGCACTTTCTTTCAAGAAAGTACGTTCCTACTTCGCTTTTTTGCACGCCTCGCTTCCGTCGAGAGCGGTTACGGGGACGTCGAGGATATCGCAGTAAGATTCTGCTGCGGGTTCGCTGTCGGGTATGCGGGGAACGCAGCCTGTGCGGTCCATAACGGATGCGCACGGGTTTTCGAACATCGCGCGCTCCAAAAGCTTTTCTGTATCGGGAGCCATTCTTTCGCCTTTTTTCTTCATTATTGTATCACCTCTTTTCATATGTTAATATATTTTGAACGTTTTTGATTTTTTATGCCCTAAGTTTGTTGACAAAAAAGATTTTTTATTGTAGAATTATATAAATACTTTTATACCTAATAT
>JBGVFW010000405.1:0-5579 GCA_045121315.1 Eubacteriales bacterium | reverse complement strand
CGAAGAGAGAAAGACGCATCAGAATGGAATACAAGCCTGCGAACGTTTCCAAGCTTACGAAAATTCTTTTCCCGATCTGCATTACGATAATCGTTGGTCTTGTTTCTCCTCAGAGTGTAACGCTTGTCGGATTCCTTATGTTCGGTAACCTTATCCGCGAATGTGGTGTTCTTGACAACCTCTCCGACACAGCTCAGAATGTTCTTGCAAACCTTATCACTATCTTCCTCGGTCTTTCCATTGCGCAGAACCTTCAAGCAGAAGAATTTATTAGGCTTGAAACTATCATCGTTCTCGCGCTCGGTCTTGCCGCGTTCATATTCGATACGTTCGGCGGTGTTATGGTTGCGAAAGTCGTTAACCTCTTCTCCAAGAAGAAAATCAACCCCATGATCGGTGCAACAGGTATTTCCGCATTCCCGATGTCTGCGCGCGTTGTTCATAAAATGGGTCTTGAAGAAGACAATCAGAACTTCCTTCTTATGCACACGATCGGCGTAAACGTTTCCGGTCAGATCGCTTCCGTTATTGCCGGCGGTTTGATACTCAACCTCGTTCCCGCTATTATGTAATTTAGGAGAGGAGTTATTAAAATGGAAATAGAAACAACTACAACTATTGAAACAGTTGTAACTACAAATGCCGAAGATATCCTCGGCGCGGTAGAATCTACCGGCGTTGTTACAACGAGTAATACAGAAACGATTGAAGAAACTGCGGCTGCGGCAAGCAACTGGGAAAACTTCCAGAAAACGCTTCCCATCATGGGCAAAGGTATGCTTGGTATCTTCATCGTTACGGCTGTTATCATTCTTACAGTTACTATACTTAACAAAGTTACAAATATCAAAAAGAAAGATGACAACGATAATGAATAACACAAAAAAGTCCGCGAAAGCGGACTTTTTTCTTATCGCCTAGAAAATACGCTGAAACAGATTAAACCCTTTTCCAGCAACTTGCGCTGCCACCTTCCCCAAAGGGGGAGGCTTTTTGCCCTCCCCTTTGGATTGCTCCTTCAAATCGCAAGATTTAAATTTTGCTTTGCAAAAAGTTTATACTAATTAAAGAAGGCAATAGATTTGTTCGCGTTTTGAGAGGGTGTCACGACTTTTGTCATGACAGGAGAGGTGAAGTACGATTTATCGCACTTTTTAGTTATTTATTTTGAAAGCGCCGCGCCGTGTGCTGTGGCGAAAACAGCGTTTTCAGGAATGATGAAATTTAGATCGAAAAGCGCGTTGAGGTTTTCAAAAATACTTTTTGCTTGCGGCAAACTCGTCATGTTACCAGTGAGTACAATGTTCTTTGTGCCGGCGTTGCGGGACGCGAACATACCTATCATACCGACAGTTTCAAAAACCATGTTGATAACACCGAGTGCAAGGTCGCCTGTCGTTGCGATATCGGAAACCTTTCCAAAGTTGGAAGCCGTCATATCGTTGGGCAGCTCCATGTGGCGCGAGGTTTTTTTTGCGATATCGGAAATGCGCAGGTCGATGTTATCGAGATTGCCCGTCTTTGCGGCTTCCACGATATGCTCTACGTTTTCAATGCCAATGAGTTTTTTGGAAAGACCGATGAGCGTACCGCCGCCCACGCCCGTACCACCGAGGTAGTTTGTGGAAACAACGTCGCCCTCTTTTTTTGCGTGGACCAGAGCGGTGCCTGTGCCCATACTGATAACGATGGCTTCGGAAAGCTCGGAAAGGTATAGACCGCCCTTGCCAACGCAGGTGAATTCGGATTCGTGTATGCAGGGAAGTCCATAGAGCGGACCTTTTACATAGGAAGAACCCGCGCCCGTGACAATAACTTTTTCTATATCGTCGAGAGCAATGTTGTGGTCAACCGTGAATTTACCGAAAGCACCGTAGAGGGAGGTTATCGGATCCGTTGCGTGAACGAATGTCGCGCCGAGAACCTTTTCTCCGCGGAAGCCGACGATCTTCGTCGTACTGCCGCCAACGTCTATACCAATTATTACTTTCACTTTTAGCACCTCTTTGTATGTTATAGGAATTTACTCTTTGCAAAAACTCCCGCCGCATAGGGAGCTTTTTTATAATATAGGAAATTGCGCGCAATTGCTTATTCTTTTATTTATTATACGCTGTGAGCGCGATCTTATCGCAAAGCTCGTTGTAGGAAATTCCCGCCGCGGCGGCTTCCTGCGGGAGCAGGCTCATGGGCGTCATGCCCGGGAGCGTGTTTGCTTCAAGGCAATAGAAATCTTTTTTCTCTTCGTCCAGGATAAAGTCTATTCTGCTGTAATCGCCTAAGCCGAGCGCTTTGTGCGCTTTTTCGGCCAAATACGAAAGCCGAGCGCACTCGCTTTCCGTAAGCGGTGCGGGGCAAATTTCGAGCGTGAGCCCCGATTGGTATTTCTTCGTGAAATCGTAGAAACCGTCGCCGAGAGGTTTTATCTCGATGGGGGGGAGCGCTTTGCCACCGAGTATGCCGACGGAAAATTCTCTGCCGCGGAGCTTATCTTCGATGATAACTTTATCTTCGTATTTTTTAGCCGCGTCAAGAGCGGAGAGAAACTCTGCACGCGTATCTACCATAGTAACGCCTACGCTTGATCCGCAAGAGCAAGGTTTGATCACGCAGGGAAATTTTATTTCATCCGCGCGTGCTGCTGCTTCGTTCTCCGTGATGTATATCCAATCTGCCGTGGGAACGCCTGAGGCGCGGAAGATGGTCTTGGAAAGGTTTTTATCCATGGCGGCAAGGCAAGCGGCATATCCGCTGCCCGTGTATTTTATGCCGAGGCAATCGAGGTAAGCTTGAAGCTGACCGTTTTCGCCCATGCCGCCATGCATGGCGAGAAACACGACGTCTGCCGCACGCGCAAGGTCGGAAATTCCGTGACCTATAAGGCGGTCGCCGATGTTCACCTGCTTTTTGAGTTCATCAAGGTCGGGCGGGTTTTCGGGAATAGTGTAAGAATATTTGCCTTCTTTTCCGAAAAGCTCGTCTGGCGTTTTGCCGCCTGTGCCGAGGTAAACGTCGGCAAGAGCTACCTTGTGTCCGCACGCGCAAAGCGCGTTTGCAATGAGCGAGCCCGAGGAGAGGGAAACCTCTCTCTCGGGGGAAAGTCCGCCCGCTAAAACTGCTATTTTCATGAAGATCTCCTATCGAAAATTAAATTATACGGAAAGTTCGACAGTCGTTTTCTTTGCACCGCCGAGAACGGGATCGATGTAATCGGCGATAAATTCTTCCACCTGATGCTCGCTTCTGCCCGTGTAGAGAGAAGGGATAAGGATATTTTTGAGTTCTTCCATGGTGATGTTGAAAGAGGGGTCTGCGCAGATGCGTTCAAGCATATCGTTCTTTTCGCCCTCTTCTTTAACTTTTTTGCCTGCTGCGATAGAGTGAACGCGTATCTTTTCATGTATCTCCTGTCTGTCGCCGCCGCGGCGTACAAGGTCCATCATGATATTTTCGGAAGCTATGAAGGGAAGCTCCGCCATAACGCGGGATTCGATAACTTTGGGGTAAACAACGAGGTCGGAAGTTACGTTTATGTAGATATTGAGGATAGCGTCGATAGCCATGAATGCTTCGCTCATAGCTATGCGTTTGTTAGCGCTGTCGTCAAGAGTGCGTTCGAACCACTGTGTTGAAGCTGTCATAGCGGGGTTTGTGGAATCCGCGATAACGTATCTTGCAAGTGAACAGATGCGTTCGCATCTCATAGGGTTGCGCTTATAAGGCATTGCGGAGGAGCCGATCTGATTCTTTTCGAAGGGTTCTTCCATTTCCTTGAAGGATTGGAGAAGGCGCATATCGTTTGCGAACTTGGAAGCGCTCTGCGCAATACCCGAAAGAACGTTTATAACTCTGGAATCGAATTTTCTTGTATAGGTCTGACCGGAAACGGGAACGACTTTTGTAAAGCCGAAATCCTTTGCAATGCGCGCTTCAAGCTCTTTGATCTTTGCTTCGTCGCCGTCAAAAAGCTCCATAAAGCTTGCCTGCGTGCCTGTTGTGCCTTTCTGACCGAGAAGCGCGAGAGAATCGAGAACGAAATCGAGGTCGCACAGGTCAAGGTAAAGCTCATAAGACCAAAGCGTTGCGCGCTTGCCTACCGTTGTAAGCTGAGCGGGCTGGAGATGAGTGTAAGCAAGGCAGGGCATACCTTTATATTTCATGGCAAATTCGCGCAGATTAGCAAGAACCGCAACGAGTTTTTCTCTGACGAGTTCAAGCGCCTTTTTGGAGATTATCATATCCGTGTTGTCGCCAACGTAGCAGGACGTAGCGCCGAGGTGAATGATACCGCGCGCTTTGGGGCATTGGTCGCCGTATGCGTGAACGTGAGACATAACGTCGTGGCGGAGCTTCTTTTCGTAATCTTCCGCAACTTCGTAGTTTACGTCGTCTGCGTGAGCTTCAAGCTCTGCAATCTGTTCGTCCGTGATGGAAAGGCCGAGCGCCTTTTCAGCTTTTGCAAGAGATATCCAAAGCTTGCGCCACGTTGTAAATTTCATATCCTGAGAGAAAAGATACTGCATTTCTTTACTTGCGTATCTGCCCGAGAACGCGCTTTCGTATTTACTTCTGTTCATTTTACTTTCCCTTTCTTGATAACGTAATAACGTAGGAGATTGCGCGTGTAATATGCGCAATTTTATTTGTAATTGATGTTTAACTGTCAGTTTGCGCCTTTGAGGGATATATTCGTACTGCCGAAAAATCCGATATCGCTGAGCGTTCTTTCTATTGCGGCGAGTTTTACGCAGAGGCAGAGCACCTGCGCCGCTTTGCGAAGCTCATGAAGCGGAGGATAGGAGGGAGCGATACGCAGGTTTGCATCCTTCGGGTCTTTGCCGTAGGGGAACGTTGCGCCTGCTTCCGTGAGCTTCATGCCTGCGTCAAGGCAAAGCTCGTAAACTCTATTTGCGCTGCCGACCTTCATATCGAGGCTGATGAAATAGCCGCCCTTGGGTTTTGTCCATTCAGCGATATCTCTGCCTTCAAGCTCTTTGTCAAACGCGTCGAGAACCGCTTCGAAACGGGGGCGGAGGATAGCCGCGTGTTTTTTCATGTGTTCGAGAATTCCGTTTGCGTCACCGAAGAAGATGGCGTGGCGGAACTGGTTGAGCTTATCGTAGGAAATGATCTGCGAGCCGATGAATTTGAGCGCGTGCTTCATATTTCTGTCGCTTGTGATGAAAGCGGAAATACCACTGCCTGCGTAAGTTATTTTGGAGGTGGAGGTGAACATATAAACTATGTCCTCATTTTCCGTACCCTGCGTCAAATCAAAGATGTTGAGAATATCTGGCGTGTCGTCGTAAAGGTCGTGAACCATATACGCATTGTCCCAGAAGATGCGGAAATCTTTTGCGGCAGGTTTTAGGGTGGCAAAACGTCTTACGGTTTCGTCGCTGTAAATAGAGCCCGTGGGATTGGAGTGCTTTGGAACGCACCAAATACCTTTGATGGATTCGTCTTCGGAAACAAGTTTTTCGACCATATCCATATCGGGACCGTTTTCGTTCATGGGTACGGTTATCATTTCGATGCCGAATGTTTCACAGATGCGGAAATGTCTGTCATAGCCGGGA
>JBGVFW010000404.1:0-2045 GCA_045121315.1 Eubacteriales bacterium | reverse complement strand
ATGAAATTATACTTTTCGATGAGATAACGGAGTTTTAACACATCAAACATATGAATATTTGCCCAATTAGCTCAGTCGGTTAGAGCACCTGACTGTTAATCAGGGGGTCGTTGGTTCGAGTCCAACATTGGGCGCCATCCTCATAGGTCAAAAATGCAACCTATGCCAAAAAGCCTTGTTTTACAAGGCTTTTTCGGTTTTTTAGGGCAAAATTTTTGACCTTTTGTTTTTTGCAACTTTTTCCGAGCCTTCGGGACTTGAACCTGCGACATTTTCGCACATTTGAGAAATACCCGCTTTTCTGATATAATATAGACAGAAAGAAGGAAAGCGAGGACTTACAGATGAAAAACGGATATACCACGGTTCGCAGACTTAAACTCACCCCCTTTGAACTCCGAGTTGCAATTGACGCTCTCAATGCAAAGAGACTCAAACAGAAGGCAAACGGAATCGACAACAGAGCAACCTCTAATCTCATACTCCACCTGCTCGATGCTCTTGAAGCTTAATTACATACGGTTAATATGAAGACGACTTTATGACCACTAATGAAGTGGAAATAAGGTCGGCTTTTTTTTGTTTCCGTAAATATCTACTTACAGAGAGGAGAACAGAAATGATTGAGGGAATGTTGAACCGCGTTCATCATTCGGATTGCTTGGAAGGATTGCGACGGCTGCCCGATGAGTCGATTGATGTCATTGTTACATCACCGCCTTATTGGAAAGGGTTTGAATACGAAGCCTACTTCAATTCTTACAAGCAATACTTGGATTGGTGTGAGAAGTGGCTGAAAGAGTGTAAGCGGGTATTGAAGCCGACCGGAACTTTTTATCTCAACGTAATCAACGACAGCGAGATCACGATTCGCGCATTTGAACTTATGGAGATAGCAACGAGGAAGGTGATGTTCAAGCTCCATGATACTATCGTGTGGTACAGATACAATCAGCAGCCTGCGAATACTCCGCGTCAGCTTACCAATCAATGCGAGTATATCTTTATGCTTCGCCATACTTCCGCTAACATTGATCTGCATAAGACAGAAGCCTACGAAAGAAATCCACACATTTTTGAAACAAAGAATGTAGGAAATGTTTGGAGGATTCCTTTCAATAGCGGGAAGAAGTGCGTTAGCGGCTTTGGACGAAAGGAAACGAAATCAAAGTTTGGTCACAGCGGTTTTCCTTTGGAGCTGCCCGAAACGTGTATTTTGCTCTCCTCAAATAAGGGAGACATAGTTCTCGATATGTTTATGGGAAGTGGTACTACGGCAGTAGCTTGTGTCAACACAGACAGATATTATATCGGCTTTGATATGTCCCGTGAGTATTGCGAGATCGCACAAAAGCGGCTTGATGAAGCAATCGCAACTAAACGAGAGCAGGGTGACGGTAGTTGATATGTTCGTTGACATCTATAATACCGACAAGCAATACAACATTATTTATGCAGACCCACCGTGGAGGTACAATCAGAGGAATAACAAAAAGACCAAGTTTGGCGGCGGTGTTCACTCGCATTATCCGACAATGAGTATGGAGGAGATCGAAAAGCTGCCTATTGAAAAACTCGCAGGAGAGAACTGTGCGTTATTTCTTTGGACTACGTTTCCGTACTTGGATAAACAAATTCAATTATTTGAAAAATGGGGTTTCCGTTATACGACGTTGGGGTTTAGTTGGATCAAGACCAATGCGAAGAACGGAGCCCCTTTCTTCGGTGTAGGGTACTACGCCAAGTCTAACTGTGAGATCTGTTTGCTTGGAATAAAAGGAAAAATGAAGCCTTTCAGCAATAAGATTTCAAGTTGTGTCATTTCACCGAGAGAAGCTCATAGCAAGAAGCCAAGTGAAATAAGAGATAGAATCGTATCTCTGTTTGGTGATCTTCCGCGTATAGAACTCTTTGCAAGGGAAAGCGCGGGCGGATGGGATTGTTGGGGAAATGACCTTAATATTCAACAGAAAGGATGAAGTAAAATGTATATCGAAATAAAAAAGACGGGTCTTGATGTTTCAGACCTCATTACTTTGGTTCAG
>JBGVFW010000403.1:0-2706 GCA_045121315.1 Eubacteriales bacterium | reverse complement strand
GGTCAAACGTCGTTTCGGAAACGTAAGGGTTTGTGTCTTCCGCTCCTGTGGGGTAAACATTACCTATAAACCAACTGCGTTTTCTCTCTCCGGCGAACACATTAAGACCGGAGGAAGCGATCTGCGGCATAGAAAAATCGCGGATAAACGTCTTGGAAACGAGCTTTACATGGAGTTTTGTGGTATTCGTACGGAAGCATATTCTGCCTCCGGTACTGCGGCTGCCGTATTGGCGAAGTTGAGGGAGGGTTTCCATAACCTCCTCGGGAAGGCGCATAAGGCTTCCGTTTTTATAAAAATTCATAAGTCCGAAAACTTTTATCGGCTGGTCTTTACATTCAAATGTTTTCATGATTTTTTGTCCTTTCAAAAAAGTTTATATGAACATTATACCGCAAAGCGAAAAAAAATCAATAATTCCGAGCAGATTTCATATTAAAACTCTTGACCCTAAGTGTATTTTTGTCTTATAATAAACAAAAATACATTACGGAGAATATCTAAAATGAACATAAACGAATACATAAGCTCCCTTGACATAGTAGAGGAAAATCCGCTGGATAATATAGTGTACGACGGTGGTTTTTGCGGCATACTCGGCACGATAGGATGTGTTGGAGATAGTCTTTCCTCGGGCGAATTTGAAACGCTCGACAAAGAGGGCAAGCATCATTATTACGACTTTTACGAATATTCTTGGGGACAGTTCATGGCTCGCATGACGGGCACAAAGGTATACAATTTTTCTCGCGGCGGCATGAGTGCGAAGCAGTATATGGAAACGTTCGCGGACGAAAAAGACTTCTGGAATCCCGAAAAGAAGTGCAAAGCGTACATCATCGCCCTCGGCGTAAATGACCTTCTCAATTCCCGCCAAGAAGTCGGTTCTACGGCCGATATCTGCCCCGAAGATTATCACAACAATAAACTCACTTTCGCGGGTTACTACGCCATGATAGTTCAGCGTCTCAAAGAGATAAGCCCCGATTCAAAGTTTTTCTTTATGACAATGCCCGAGGAGCATAACAGACATGAAATCGAAGAACTCAAAGATAAGCATGCCGCGCTCATGTATGATTTTGCAGATTTCTTTTCAAATTCTTACGTCCTTGACTTAAAAAAATACGCTCCCGTTTACGACGAGGAGTTCAAAAAGAAATTCTTTCTCAACGGTCACATGAATGCCTGTGGATACGCCCTCACCGCAAAAATGGTGGTTTCTTATATCGACTATATCATTCGTCATAACCTTGACGATTTTAAAGAGATAGGTCTTGTAAACACACCTTATAAAAATTATCATAAATAAAAAGCAGCCTGTGTGGATTTTCTCCATACAGGCTGTTTTTTCATATAATCATAACTCAATTCTACTGAATGTTTTTTTAATTTTCGCTCTTTTAACAGTGATGTACCCTTTCCGATTTTCAGTAACCTGCCTTGAAACATCGCTGTTAACTCCCCAAGAAAAGTTGGGAGCCCAAACACCTTGTTCATTTATCCTATCAAGCCAAAAATTGATATTATCCTCTACCCCCTCTTTTACTTCGCCGTACCACATGGAGTCGGGAGAAGTAACAAAATCGAGCGGCTGAAAATAGTATTCTTTCCATTTGCTCGGTCCAAAACAGGTGTTTTCTTTAATTCGCCTTTTCATCGCCTCAATAATTTCTCCTATTACACGAGGAGCGTTCACTTTTATAAGCTGTTCAATAAGAGCGAGATGTTAAGTGAATCGTGGTCGCCGCAAAAATCTTGACTTTTCAGCGGAAGCAAAACATCTGGTTCAAAACCATCGCCAAGTCCTCCGTCGGGATTTTGATATTTTAAAAGTTCCGCGACAATATCTTCTGTATTATAAAAAAACGACATTAAACCATTTTTCTTGCGAATACTGCAGCTTCACGAGGAAGCATAAGATGTCGGCGTTTGAAATCATTTAACAAATGCGATTGGTCTGTAAATCCGTACTTTTTCACAGCATCAAGAACATCAAAACCTTTTGAAAATATTATCTCCTGCCTAATGTCCATGCAGGTATCTGGAATAACAAGACCGAACTCTTCATTTTTGCATAAAGAAACGAGAGTTTTTTTAGCTCCCCAAAAACATCTGATATAAGGGTTCAATGCTTCACAAGGCGCTATTTCACAATATGTTTCGTCATTCAAAAATGGGGTAGCTGTAATAGGACGGTAAATTCGGGGAACGCTTTTCAAAACATTACCTTTTTGATTAATTATATCACATAAACCTCGCTCTTTCAAGCCATATTCAAACTTCTTTCTATTGACAAATCCCTTTACATATGTTAGAATAACATCAGTTACATAACATTAGTTATTAAAGGAGCTATTATGCCGCCAAAAACCAAGATCACAAAAGAAACGATGCTGACAGCTGCTCTCGAGATCGTGAGAGAAAGAGGCTTCGCTTCGATCAATGCCCGTAAGCTCGCAGACAAGATTGGTTGTTCTACACAGCCTATTTTCTCAAACTACCCAACCATGGACGCGTTGAAAGACGATATTATCGCTTATGGTGGAAAAGTATATACGGATTACCTCAAGACCTACATGGCAAAAAACGAATATCCGCCTTATAAAGCAAGCGGAATGGCATATATTCGATTTGCAGAAGATGAGAAAGAGCTTTTCAAGCTCCTTTTCATGCGCGACCGCACGGGCGAGGATCAAACGGTGCGCA
>JBGVFW010000402.1:0-4067 GCA_045121315.1 Eubacteriales bacterium | reverse complement strand
TAGACGGATTTTCCGGTTTCGCCAGATTTCCTTCGGTATTGATAGCTTTCGTTATAAACTACGCGTGCTATTTTTCGGAAATTTACCGCGGCGGTATAGAAAGCATTTCGAAAGGTCAATACGAGGCGGGCGAAGTTCTCGGCATGACGAAATCGCAGATATTCTTTAAAGTTGTGCTTATGCAGGTAGTAAAACGCATCATACCCCCGATGTCCAACGAAGTTATCACTCTCGTTAAGGACACGGCTCTCGCGCGCGTTATTGCCATTACGGAAATGCTTAAAGCGGCGGAAATTTTCGCAAGCAAGGGTCTTGTATGGCCTATGTTCTATACGGCGGTATTCTACCTCGTATTCGTCGGTCTGCTTACGCTTCTTTTCGGATATTTCGAAAAGAAACTTTCCTACTACAAAGCGTAAGGAGGAACGGATATGTCATTTTTGAAAGTTAAAAATATAACAAAGCATTTCGGAAAGACCGACGTGCTTAAAGGCATCGACCTCTCTCTTGAAAAAGGGCAGGTGCTTTCCATAATCGGCTCATCGGGCAGCGGCAAGACAACGCTTCTGCGTTGCCTTAATTTCCTTGAAACTCCCGACACGGGCGAAATTTTTGTTGACGGCAATTGTATTTTCAATGCGGCAGATACGGCTAAAAAATCTTTTGAGGAAATACGTGAAAAAAAACTTAGCTTTGGTTTGGTGTTTCAATCCTTTAACCTTTTCCCGCAGTATTCGGTAATGGGAAACCTTACGCTTGCCCCCAGACTTCGCGCAAAGGAAGAGGTAAAAACGAAAAAGCTTGGCAAAGCGGCTCTTAAAGAAAAACATGCCGAGATTGAAGAAAAAGCTAAGTCTATCCTTGCTTCCGTCGGACTTTCGGAAAAAGCGGATTTTTACCCTTGCCAGCTTTCGGGCGGACAGCAGCAGAGAGTTTCTATAGCGCGTGCGCTCATGCTCGACCCTGATATACTTTTCTTCGATGAACCTACAAGCGCGCTTGACCCCGAAATAACGGGAGAGGTTTTGAAGGTTATAAAAAGCCTTGCCGCACGCGACATGACGATGATCATTGTTACACACGAAATGAATTTCGCGCGCGAGGTTTCGGATAAGATAGTATTCATGGACGAAGGCGTCGTTGCTGTACAGGGTTCTCCGGATGAAATTTTTGAAAGCGAAAACGAAAGACTTCATACATTCCTTTCCGCTTTCGGCAACACTTGAAATATAGGGCACTTTTGACTCATCTCAAAAGTGCTTTTTCCGCTTTTTAATGATTTCTTAATAGATTATTTGCTTGCATATTGGAGTAACTTAGTGTATAATATATTAGGAATTTAATTTATAACATTTTTTTGTTTTAAATTTAACATAAGTTAAACAAAAATATGGTTATATCATTTTTGACAGGAAACTGCCTTTGAGCGACGAAAAAACAAAAAAAGGAAATGCAAAAATATTTATGAATTGGTTATATGATTTGTTCACAAACCCGTATCTTATCACTGCGCTCTCATCATGGGTCATAGCGCAGATATTAAAGGCTATTATCCACTGCATCGTGAATAAGAAGTTTGATATTCACCGCCTTTTCGGTGATGGCGGTATGCCCAGTGGCCATTCCGCAACTGTCACATCCCTGGCGGTCATCACAGCGCTTTTGGAAGGAACGGGCAGCGCTGTTTTTGCCGTAGCTATGATTTTGGCTGTCGTCGTGTGCCACGACGCAATGGGTGTGCGCATGGAAACTGGTAAGCAGGCGATGGTGCTCAACGACCTTATAGATATTTTGAGTTTGCCTGTCAAAGACGAGATGCGCGAAGTGAAGCTCAAAGAATTCGTCGGTCATACCCCTGTTCAAGTCTTGGCAGGCGTTCTAGTTGGCGTTGTGAATGCTATTGTTATGTATAACATATTCGCATGATGAATAAAACAAAAAGTAAATGTAATACAAATGCGAAACTCGCAAAATCCAGCACCCTCCGGAAGGGAGCCTTTTAGCATCTTCTTATGCTGATAAAACAAAGTTCCCACAAACCGTTTGGTCTGAGGGAACTTTTTGTTTTGTGATTTCTCCGATAAGGACATCACGCTTTTGACCTGCGGGGATTTTTCAATTATACGATTTCTCCGCTAAGAATATCACACTTTAGGGCTTGTTTTTTGCCTTTTATAACATAGAAATTGCGCGCAGAAAGTGCGCAATTTTGCGTGTTGAAACAAAGTTTTTTTGTAGTTGAAGAAGCATACGAAGACAAGAAAAAATATCACCTCATAATGGTATGATTTTTTAATTGAAAAATGAAGAATTTCGTGGAAAAATTTAATAATTATCCATTGAATATCACGAAGAAAAATGTTATAATACTTGAATAAAAAACGCAGACGCATTTTTTTGTTTTACAAATTAAAAAAGAAGGAGAAATTCATGATTAAAAAAATGTTGTCGTGTATCAGAGAGTACAAACGACCTACTTTGCTGACGTTTTTGTTCATCATCTGCGAAGTTATTATCGAATGTCTGATACCTTTTATCACGGCCGATCTTGTTAACAATATCAAAGCCGGCGTGGAAATGAAAACGCTTCTCACCGTAGGCATATCGCTTATTGTGATGGCGATTATTTCACTCTGTTGCGGCGGTTTGGCGGGCTATACGAGCGCGAAAGCTTCTGCCGGGTTTGCCAAGAACCTACGCAACGATATTTTTGACAGAATACAAGGCTATTCTTTCCAAAACATTGACAAATTCTCATCTTCATCTTTGGTAACAAGACTTACAACTGACGTAAACAACGTTCAGATGTCGTATATGATGCTTATCCGCACTGCGGTTCGCTCACCGCTTATGCTAGTGTTCTCTGTAATCATGGCTTATAAGATGGGCGGCGCGCTTGCGACGACGTTTATTGTCGTAATTCCCGTTCTGGCTGTCGGTCTTTTCATAATTTCCAGAAAAGCTATGCCTGCGTTCCACCGCGTATTCAAAAAATACGATAAGCTAAATGAATCTATAGAGGAAAATGTTCGCGCGATGCGCGTCGTAAAGGGCTTTTCCCGCGAAGAATACGAAAAAGAAAAATTCGGCAAAGCCGCAAACGAAATATGCGCAGACTTTACTAAAGCCGAAAGAATAGTTGCTTTTAACAGTCCTCTCATGCAGGTCTGCCTCTATTTCAACATGGTGTTCGTTCTCACGGTTGGCTCAAAGCTCATTATCGAAAGTATGGGCAGTACTATCGACGTAGGGCAGATATCCGCAATGCTTACATACGGCATGCAGATACTCATGTCGCTTATGATGCTTTCCATGATCTACGTTATGCTCACGATGTCCATTGAATCCCTGAAGCGTATAAATGAAGTCCTTTCTGAAGAATCTTCTTTGAAAAATCCCGAAAATCCCATTATGGAGGTTAAAGACGGTTCTATCGATTTCAACGGCGTAAACTTCAAATATTCCTCAAAATCCAAAAAGTACGCGCTTTCCGGCGTTGACCTTCATATAAAATCCGGTATGACCGTCGGCATCATCGGCGGCACGGGCTCGAGTAAATCCTCTCTCGTTCAGCTTATTCCGCGTCTTTACGATGCTACGGAGGGAAGCGTTTGCGTCGGTGGAATTGACGTAAAACAGTATGACCTCACGACGCTTCGCGATAATGTTGCGATGGTTTTGCAGAAAAACCAGCTTTTCTCCGGCACCATCAAAGAAAACCTGCAATGGGGCAACGAAAACGCGACGGATGAGCAGCTTATAGAAGCTTGTAAACTCGCGCAGGCAGACGACTTCGTTTCCTCTTTCCCTGACGGCTATGATACTTATATCGAGCAGGGCGGTACGAATGTTTCTGGCGGTCAGAAGCAAAGACTCTGCATTGCCAGAGCGCTTCTCAAAAAGCCGAAGATTCTCATTCTCGATGACTCCACAAGCGCTGTTGACACAAAGACGGACGCGCTTATACGCAAAGGATTTAAGGATTTTATTCCCGAAACGACGAAGATAATTATTGCACAGCGAATTTCTTCCGTGCAGGAATCCGATATGATAATCGTTATGGAAAA
>JBGVFW010000401.1:0-7616 GCA_045121315.1 Eubacteriales bacterium | reverse complement strand
AGAATTCATTTCCCGCCGGAAAGAATGTGGAAAGAATCCTATGCGATAATCTGTATGTATCAAAGGATGATTTCTTTGCATACATACAGATTTTTTCATGGAGGTACTCGTTTATGGAGATTTTACAGGCAAAAAACCTGAGAAAAATTTATGGCTCCGGTAACAATGCGGTTCATGCACTGGATGGAGTTGATTTAAGTGTGGAGAAAGGCGAATTTGTGGCGATTGTCGGCACCTCCGGCTCCGGCAAGTCCACCCTGCTGCATATGCTTGGCGGTCTGGATCGCCCTACAGATGGAACGGTTATTGTTGATGGACAGGACATTTTTTCCTTAAAGGATGAAGCTCTGACCATCTTCCGCCGTAGAAAAATTGGCTTTGTGTTCCAAGCATATAATCTTGTTCCGGTGCTGAATGTGTATGAAAACATCGTTCTTCCCATTGAGCTGGACGGCGGCAAGGTCAACAAGGATTTCGTACAGCAGATTGTGCAGACCCTTGGACTGGATGAGCGTCTGGATGCCCTGCCCAATCAGCTTTCCGGCGGTCAGCAGCAGCGTGTAGCAATCGCCCGTGCATTGGCGGCAGCTCCGGCTATCATTCTTGCTGACGAACCGACAGGTAATCTGGATTCCAAAACCAGCCAGGATGTATTGAGCCTTTTGAAAGTCACCAGTCAAAAGTTTGCCCAGACAATCGTAATGATTACGCACAACGAAGAAATTGCGCAGATGGCAGACCGCATTATCCGCATCGAAGATGGACGGATCGTCACCCAGAACTAAGGGGAGGTGACGAAGATGAATGTCAAAAACAGAAAATGTATCAGAAAATTAAGTTGGCGTTCTTTATGGGCATCCCGTAAGCGCAACATCATTGCAATTATTGCCATTGCCTTGACTGCGCTGCTATTTACCTCTCTGTTTACCATAGTGATGTCCATAAACTCCAGCTATGAAATGTACACGTTTCGTCGGGTCGGTGGTTGCTGCCACGGAACATTTAAGGAAGTGACAGAAAAACAGATCGAGAATATATCAGCTCACTCAAACGTAAAAGCCGCTGGTAAACGCATAACCATTGGCTATACGGACAGTGGAATTTTCGCAAAAGCCCCTGCCGAAGTTAGTTTTATGGATGACAACTGTACTGAATGGAGTTTCGCAGAACCCACCACAGGGCATAAACCACAAGGAAGAAATGAAATCACCATGGACACTCATGCCTTAAAGCTATTGGGTGTTGAACCGGAAATAGGAGCAGAAATTGAACTGACTTATACCGTTGGTGCTTTATCCGAAATGCCTTATGAGAAAACAGATACTTTTACTCTTTCGGGATGGTGGGAATATGACGATATAAGTCCCGTTCACTATATCAATATCAGCGAAGAATACGCAAAAGAAATAGAAGCGGAAGCTATGTCCAAGGGACTCGAACCGTTCCGTATTGATCTGAATGTGATGATGGCATCCAGCATGAACATCCGGGGGCAGATGGAGCAGGTCGATTTGGACTTAGGGTATGCTTGGGATGAAACGGCGGAAGGTGAGCTTGTACGCATCGGTGTGAACTGGGGCTACACATCCTCTCAGCTTGGTGAAAGCATGAATGCAACAACACTTATAGCGATTATAGCTTTCCTTGCATTGGTGATCTTCACAGGCTATCTGATTATCTACAATATATTTCAGATTTCCGTTACCGGGGATATTCGATTCTATGGCCTACTCAAAACCATCGGTGTTACACCCCGGCAGCTTCGCCGTATTATACGTCAGCAGGCACTGTTTTTGTGCATTGTGGGTATTCCCATTGGATTGTTGTTGGGATATGGGGTCGGTGCTTCTTTGACTCCTGTAGTAATGGCACGAACTAATCTTGGTGTCGGAGTTTCTACAGTCAGCACATCACCGTTAATTTTCCTTGCATCTGCGCTGTTTGCACTCATTACAGTATTGTTGTCCTGCGCCCGTCCGGGTAAGATTGCCTCAAAAGTCTCTCCGGTAGAAGCAACAAAGTACACAGAAATAATAAGAAGCAAAAAGGAACACCGTACTACTCGTGGTGCAAAGGTACATCAAATGGCTTTTGCTAACTTGGGTCGAAATAAAAGAAAGACGGTCCTTGTGGTTATTTCTCTTTCACTTTCTGTGGTGCTACTCAATATCTTAGTCACTTTTACCGGGGGCTTTGATATGGAAAAGTATCTGGCAAAACAGACCTGTGCTGACTTTATAGTAAGCTCTACGGACTATTTCCGTTATAATCGCTCTGGAAGCTATATCTCTCAGGAGCAGATCGAACAAATCAAAGCAAATACATCTGAGTCTCTCGCCGGAAGCGGCTATCAGTTGATGGGGGCAATTAGCTGGATATCTGAGGAAGCATGGCGAGCAGAACGAGCCAGATATGGTTTATCAGAAATGATGGAAATGGAACTGGCAATGGCTACTCGTCGGGGTGAACTGGTTAGCGCTGATGCTCAAATCGAGGGATTGGACGAAAGCCTTTTCAAAAAACTGACGCTTGTAGATGGAGATCTGACACCTTTGTTCCAGGAAGATAGCAATGCAATCGCCATAGCTGTCTATACGGACGATTACGGCAATGTATCCATATCGGATTTTTACCCGAGTATCGGTTCTACACAGACCATCACCTATATAGAGGATGCCTACTACATTGACAACCGAACGGGAGAAAAATGTAACGAAACCACACCGCAAGAATATCTGGAATATTATATTGCCAAAAGTCGTGATGTGGACTATACCATCTGTGCTTATGTGACAGTCCCCCACTCCATGAGCTACCGATATGGTACATTTGGATACCGCTATATTCTGCCTGTAGCGAGACTGGCAGAGGACAGTCGGCAAGAGCCAGTCCCCTTGTTCTATCTGTTTGATACCCCGGATGCTGCTTCCGAAGAAACTGCGGAGCGCTATCTTGCGGAGTTGACATCCGATGATCTGTCTGAGCTGATTTACGAAAGCAAATCAACACTCCGAGCCGAATTTGAGGGTTTTCAGAATATGTTCCTGCTGTTGGGTGGTCTGCTATGCGCCATCATTGGGCTTGTAGGTGTTCTGAATTTCTTCAATGCCATTATGACGGGCATTCTTTCCAGAAAGAGAGAATTTGCTGTTTTACAGGCAGTAGGTATGACAGGCAGACAGTTGAAAGCTATGTTGGTTTATGAAGGGTTATTCTATGCGCTTAGTTCTGCTTTGAGTGCATTAGTCCTCTCGTTTGTGATAAATCCGTTGGTTGGTAATCTTCTGGAGAATATGTTCTGGTTCTTCAGTGCAAAGTTTACCATCGTTCCAGTTGTAATTGCCATACCGATCTTTGCTCTGCTTGGATGGCTGATTCCTTACGTTATGTATGACCACGCTGCCAAATACAGCATTGTAGAGCAATTAAGGGATGCTCAATAATTGAACACAACAGAAAACAGCCCTCTGCCTTTTCACTGGCAGAGGGCTGAATTTTAATCTAAGGGTTTATATTCAGTTACTGTTTTCAAATAGGTTTCAGGATCGCCGTTCAAAATAAGGTTTGCGTATTCAAGCGGTGCATTGTAGATCAGATAGTCCAGTTCCGACCTCTGATACATATTGTCGGCAACCTCGTTCTCCACGGCGATAGTGTCAATCGCTATCATACTGCCGTCAGCAAATTTCAATTCCACACAGGCAGTATCCATGTTGAACTCACAAGAAATCAATCTATCCATAAGAAACCTCCATTCTGCGGGATGTTAGATCATCCCAAAATATTTGAATGCTTCTCGGATTGCTTTCTCTTTTTCCGGTGGACACTGGGGCTGTCTGGAATCCTCGGCTTTCGGCAGATTATAGTTTTTGCCTACCTCAATCCCACATTTCCGTTTAATCTGTGAGATATAGAGGTTGGACACCTTTAACCCGGTATGCTCCAAAACATACTCCTTGATCTGCGGATAGGTTGCCCCATCTTGAAATTCCGACATATCCATATCTTCCAAAGAGAACTCAACCCGAATCTTTTTCGAGTCGACCTCGCCCTTGGAAAGCAAGACAACAGTTTCAACGTGTCCTGTTCTCGGGAACATATCAACAGCCTGCATTTTTGTGGGAGCAAAGCCTGCTTCTGCGAGCTTTTTCGAATCTCTTGCGGCGGTGGCGCTGTTGCAGGATATCATGACAACTCTTTCGGGGGACATATCCGCGATAGCCTTTATAACGTCATCGGAAAGTCCCTTGCGCGGAGGGTCAACGATGATGACTTCCGGTTTTATGCCTCTTTCGGCGAGGTCGAGCGCGGCGCGTCCTGCGTCGGCACAGATAAATTCTGCGTTGGAAATGCCAGCACGCGCGGCGTTTTGACCGGCATTTTTCACCGCGTCGGGGACGATTTCGATGCCGATAAGTTTTTTTGCCTTATTTGCCATGGAAAGACCGATGGTTCCGGTGCCGCAATAGAGGTCGATAAGCGTTTCCTCTCCAGTAAGACGCGCGTATTCGGCGGCTATTGAATATAGCTTTTCCGCGCCGCCGTGGTTTACCTGATAGAAAGAGCGGGGGGAGATATCAAATTCCACGCCGCAGAGCGTGTCCGTTATAAAATCTTTGCCGTAGAGCGTGCGGAATTTATCGGAAAGTATTTCGTTGCCTGCTTTATCGTTTATGCAGAGGACGACGCTCACTATATTGAGCTTCGTGGCGAGGAGCGAGGAGATAAGCTCCTTCGTTTTTGGCGTGTTGCCCGTTGCAACGAGGCAGACGATTATTTCTCCGCTGTTTCTGCCATCGCGGATATAGACGTGGCGCAAAAGCCCTTTATGCGTTTCTTCGTTGTAGGCAGAGATGGCGTATCTGTCACCCCATTTTTTGATGGCGATCAGAATTTCTTCGTAAAACAAAGGGTGGAGCGCGCAGTTTTCACATTTGATTATTCTGTGGCTGTGAGAGGCGAAAAATCCGAAGTAAAGTCCGTTTTCATCTTTGCCAACAGGGAACTGCGCTTTATTGCGATAACCTATGCTTTCGGGAGAGGGCGTGATATTTTCACAGCGGATATCGATCCCGCCTATGCGCGCAAACTGCTCGTCCACAAGGTTTTTCTTTATTTCAAGTTCTTTTTCATAGCTGATATGGCGGAAAACACAGCCGCCGCATTTGGAAAATACGGGGCAGTCCACGGAAATTCTCGAAGCTGAGGGAGTGACTATTTCCTCTGCTTTTGCATATCCGTAAGAAGAGAGGGTCTTGAGAATTTTTGCTCTTATAATGTCCCCCGGCGCGGTCTGAGGCACGAAGAGAATGTAACCCTCTTCCGTTTTGCCAACGCCCATGCCCTCTAATGTAATATCTTTTATTTCTATCGTTACTATGTCATTTTTCTTGAACATAACTGTTGCCTGCCTTATTTTTAGTTATACATTATTATAATACCATGAAACATGACGAAAAGCAAGCCGCATGGAAATGTTATTTTATAGGGCAGACTTCTTTACCGCGCCGCAAGATCCTTTCTATGAAAAATATAATATTGATTTTTTAGTTAATTATCATATTGACAAACTGTGTTAAAAGGAATATAATGAACGAACAACTTGACTTTTTGATAAAAACGCCAAGTTGTTAAACTTATTTACCCGGAGGATTTATTTATTATGAACAGAGTTTTTAACTTTTCGGCAGGACCTTCCATGCTTCCACTTCCCGTGCTTGAAAAAGCGGCGTCAGAGCTTGTGTGTTACGGTGAATCAGGAATGTCAGTAATGGAGATGTCACACCGATCTCCGGATTACGAAGCTATTATAAAAGATGCGGAAGCTATGCTCCGCAAGCTTATGAATATTCCCGATAATTACAAAGTGCTCTTTTTGCAGGGCGGCGCTTCCACACAGTTCGCCGCTGTTCCTATGAACCTTATCGGCAGAACGGGCAAGGCTGACTACGTTGTTTCGGGTCAGTTCTCTGGCAAGGCTTTCAAAGAAGCGCAGAAGATGGGCTATGACGTTAAGTGCATCGCCACAACGAAGGAAGATAACTTCGACCATATCCCCACGGTTACGCGCGATATGATACGCCCCGACGCTTCTTATTTGCACATTTGCTTCAACAACACTATCTATGGTACAAAATATTCTTACATTCCCGATACGGGCGATATCCCGCTGGTTGCGGATATGTCTTCCTGCATCATTTCCGAGCCCGTTGATGTAAGCAAGTTCGGTGTTATCTACGCTGGCGCGCAGAAAAACATGGCTCCCGCAGGCATGACGCTCGTCATCGTTCGCGAAGACCTGCTCGATTACGCGGAAAAGACGATGCCCACAATGCTTGAATGGAAAACAATGGCTGAAAACGGCTCTATGTACAATACGCCCCCTTGCTATACCATCTACATGGCAAAGCTCGTTTACGAATGGATACTTGGCTTGGGCGGTCTTGAGATTATGAAAGAGATGAACGAGAAAAAAGCAGCTCTGCTTTACGATTACCTCGATTCCCAAAGCTATTATATCGCTCCTGTTAAGAAAGACAGCCGCTCAATGATGAACGTAACATTCGTTACGGGTGATGCTGAACTTGATAAAAAGTTTGCTTCCGAAGCGGGCAAGAACGGTCTTAAAAACCTCAAAGGCCACCGTTCTGTCGGTGGTATGCGTGCGTCTATCTACAACGCTATGCCTTACGAAGGCGTTGAAAAACTCATCGCGTTTATGAAAGATTTTGCAGAGAAAAATCCCAAAGCGTAAAAGAATATTTTGATGGAGATAATTTTACTATGAATATACAGCTTTTAAATAAGATCGCCGCCGTTGGCATTCGCGAACTCGGCGACGGATACAATAATATCGGCGAAAATGTGGAAAACCCCGACGGCATCATGGTCCGCTCTGCGGTCATGCACGAAATGGAGTTTGGAACAGAGCTTAAAGCTATCGCTCGTGCCGGAGCTGGCGTAAACAATATTCCGATCGATCGCTGCTCCGAAAAGGGCATCGTAGTTTTCAACACGCCAGGTGCTAACGCAAACGGCGTTAAAGAGCTTGTTATATGTGCGCTCCTGCTTGCTTCCCGCAATATCGTTGGTGGTATCGAATGGGCAAAGAGCCTTGCGGGTACGGCAGACGTGGCAAAACAGGTAGAGAAGGGCAAATCTAAATTCGCAGGAACGGAAATAAAGGGCAAAACGCTCGGCGTTATCGGCTTGGGCGCTATCGGCGGTATGATTGCAAACACGGCAATTCACCTCGGAATGAAAGTCATCGGCTGTGACCCGTTCCTTTCCGTAGACGGCGCGTGGAACCTTGACCACAACATCGCTCACGCCGCGTCTTATGACGAAGTTTTTGAAAAATCAGACTATATTACGCTTCACGTTCCAGCGACGAAAGAAACGAAAAACATGATCTGCGCGGCGAATATTGCCAAGATGAAAGACGGCGTAAAACTTATAAATCTTTCACGCGCTGATCTTGTGAATGCGGGTGAGCTTAAAGAAGCACTTGAAAGCGGCAAGATATCTGCATACGTTACGGACTTTCCCACGGAGGACATACTCGGCGTTCCGAGCGTGGTTGCTATCCCTCACCTCGGCGCGTCCACGGCGGAATC
>JBGVFW010000400.1:0-24904 GCA_045121315.1 Eubacteriales bacterium | reverse complement strand
GATATCGAAATGCTGCCAATGATCGCATCGTTTTTTGAAATGTCGGTAGATGCGTTGCTTGGAGTTACCGAGGAAGAAAAAGAAAAGTTTTGCACTGAGCTTCAACAATCTTTTGAAACCGCTGTCCGTGCAAAGGATGTTCAGAAAACTATCGATATCATGCGAGAAATACGACGCAATCTCAAAGAATATCAGCACTATTGGTTTTGGGGATTGTATACCGAGATTTGGAAAGTCCGTTTGTTCCGAGACGAGAAGGTTCTCGAAGAAATGCGTCTTTTAGCAGAAGAAATATTCAGTGTGTGTCCTAAAGAACAGCATTATCAAGTTATTGAATGCATGTCGTATATGGAGGATGATGAGCACATTGCTGCTTTCTTGGACGCATATGCCAGCCGAGAGGATATGGCGCGATCAAGCCTGCTGTTTAGAAGATATAAAATGCGCGAGGAGCTTGATAAAATTGAACCTGTAAGGCATGGTATTCTGTGGTATGAGCTTTCGCATATTCTAACTGCGGCGAATGATTGGCAAGTATATCTTTGCAAGGATCCCGATCATTTTATTTGGTTTTGCGAAACACAGCTTGGTTATCTCAACGCTGTAAACAATTTGTCTCCCGATAAGAAGCATTTAATCAGCGGTGGAACAGGACCGGATTTGTGGTGTGAGGAAAGAATACAGCTTGGTATCCGTTATACGGCGTCATTTGCAAAACTCGGGAAAATGGACGAAGCTTATGATGCATTTGAAGACACAATACGCGTGATTGAACAGATTATGTCTATAACCGATGACGAGTTCAAGATAGGTTGTTCGTCTCCCGCACTTGAAGGATTTGCTTTGGAATCCAAAATCAATTGGCTTGAGAAAGACGGTAAAGAGTACAAGGAAATCAGTATGCAATATAATGATTGGTGGAATTGGATCATTCCCCTTGATTATCAAAAAGCCTTTAAGCACGCTTGGTTTGATAGCATGAGGGAAGATAAACGCTTTGATGCACTTTTTGAGAGATTGGATAAATGCGTTATTTGCAGAGAAATATCAACGAATTGACTTGTTCTTCTGAATTTTTAGCCTCCGATAGGGTTAATCCTTGTCGGAGGCTTATATTTATAAAATTGCACCACCACAATAAGTGGTGAGTAAGTGCGCACTTTCAGAGGCACAAACAAAAGACCTCCCCTGTGTAAGGGGAGGTGGCACGCGAAGCGTGACGGAAGGGCTATTAATAAAAACAATCCCTCACCGCCTTCGGCGTCAGCTCCCTTTACACAAGGGAGCCTCTGGCAGTAGTCGTTTGTTCAGTTAGTATTTCATTAGTAAAAACTGTCCTTTAGAACCCAAAAAGTTAAAACCTGCGTTTTTTGTTTTTATAACATGGGGAATTGCGCGCAATTAGTGCGCAATTGCTTGTTCAAAAAATCTACCTTATATCCAAAATGTCCTTTTGGATACTTTGGTAATTCGCGAAGCGGACTTTTTTATGTTTTATCATATCCTGTTTTGCGGAAACGAATGAACGAAACTATAACGGAGAGCATATTGAACACTTCGCAGAGTATGCCGCCCACGGAGAAATAGTAAACGTTGTTTACTATCCAAAGCGGGGAAATACCGCAAAGCTGAGCCCAACGAATTATCTTTCCGTTTCTTGTCCACATAGCGAGTGCGCCACCGCCTTGCGCTATGAAGAGGAGCGCGGCGATCCACCATTTTTCGCCAAAAACAAGACAGGAAATAAGGCAAGATGTGGCAAAGCAAACTTCCATTAAAACAAGGTAAATTTTGTTTTTGCATTTATTGCCCATAGCGAAGATAACGCCGCGGAGTATGCTGAAAACATTAAGAAGCATTCCCGCCCATGATTGGAGCAGGGCGAACTGAACTGCAAAAGCAACGGCGCAGCCTGTCTGTAACAGAAAATAGTTGCGGTTCTTTTTGCACTGATAAGAAATGAGCGCGCACGCCATTCCCACGTATCCGATAAGCTGTATCGGGGAAAAGGTCTTAGATAAAAATTCAAGCATGATCATGTAACCCTCTTTGATGTTGTTTGTGATATACACACGGCATACATTATATCAGCATTATACCTCGAAAATCAATATGTTTTTGAAAAATAATGAAAAAACGGCGATCGTACATCGCCGTTTTTATGCTTTTCAATAAGCTAAAAATCTTACCGTTACGGGAACAGAAATGCTTTCAGGGTTTTGTGTTGAACCCGACAACGCCACGTACCCATATCCGAAAGAAATGCTTCCTGAATATTCACACGCGCCGTCCGTGTAGTTTTCGTAAAGGTCTATGCCGCATTTCAAAGCGCCGCCTGTGCATGGAATATCTATTTCCGCCGCGTCTTCCGTTACCTTGCCTGCGGCAAGCGTGAGCGTGTATTCATGGCTTTCGCCGTTTTCAAGGCTCCAAGTCTGTAATTCACAGGGGCAGGAGTAGCCTTGGTTTATATCGGAAAGGCGGTTTCCGTTTTCGTCCTTAATGATGAAATCAAGCTCGTGCAAATGCTCGTGAGAGGAGCCGTGGCAGCGGTAGGGAATGTTCTGATATATCGTTTTGCCGGAATTGTTCGTTATTTTGACCTTGATCGTTACGGTTTCGTTGCCTTTGGCATAAAAGCTTTCACCGAGCGTTTCGCTGGAATATCCGAGGACGGTGACCTCCATGTCAATACCGTCCGTACTGCTCGCCGTGAGCGTTCTTGCAACCTGTGTTTCGTCTGCGGGGGGTGGTGTAACAATATAGGTAAGGTCTGTCGAGGATTCCGTCGTTTCCCTCGTTTGTGTAGTATCTGTTGTTTGAGCCGTGTCCGAATTGCCGCCGCAGGACGCAAGCGCACAAAGAAGCGAGCACGATAAGAGTATAGCGATAAGTTTTTTCATATTTAAGACCTCCTTCTGCCTTTTAGTCGTAAGAAAAGCGCGATTTTCTCGCTTGACGGAAGCAAAATGTTTTGTGTTTCGAATATACCGTAGGGCGGTTTGCCCTCAAGCCACCGCTAAAGTTTAGCTAAAGCCTTCGGATTTAACGCAATATCCGTAACGCAGATGTTTTACCGTAAAATTCACGCAATTTCCTATGACACAAAAAACGGCTCCGCCGGTGCGGAGCCGAAATTTTTATCAAAGGGATTTGAGCGTTTCCATTACGTAGTTGCCGAATTCTTCGCAGGTAGCACCCGTATCACGGCCTGTGATAACGAGCTTCTTTTCTTCGAAGCAGCAGATGTCGAGCGCTTTTGCAAGCTTGTCTGCCTTATCCTGCAAGCCGATGTGGGAAAGGAGCATTACGCAGCCGCGGAGCATGGAGCAGGGGTCTGCATACTGAGCTCTGCCTTCCTTAACCATTCTGGGAGCGGAGCCGTGGATAGCTTCGAACATGGCGTATTTTTTACCGATATTAGCACAGCCTGCCGTGCCTACGCCGCCCTGAAATTCTGCGGCTTCGTCGGAGATGATGTCGCCGTAAAGGTTGGGAGCGAGGAGCACCTGGAAATCTCTACGGCGCTTCTGGTCAACGAGCTTCGCCGTGATGATGTCCGCATACCATTCGTCCGTTGTGATCTCGGGGTATTCTTCCGCAACCTTGTGGCAATCCTCAAGGAAATTTCCGTCCGTCGTTTTGATGACGTTTGCTTTGGAGATGAGAGAAACGCGTTTGTAACCGTTCTTTCTTGCGTAATCGTATGCAAGGCGCGCGATTCTGTCAGAGCCCTGTTTTGTTGTGATAACGAAGTCAACAGCGATATCGTCCGTTACGTTGAAGCCTTCTTTGCCGACAGCGTAACCGCCTTCTGTGTTTTCACGGAAGATAGTCCAGTCTATGCCTTCTGCGGGAACTTTAACGGGGCGAATGTTTGCAAAAAGGTCGAGCGCTTTTCTCATCGCTACGTTTGCACTTTCGATGTTGGGCATACCGTCGCCCTTCTGGGGGGTCGTAGTCGGTCCTTTGAGGATAATTTCGCAGGATTTAAGTTCTGCCATAACGTCATCGGGGATAGCTTTGCCGCAAGCTATTCTGTTTTCTATTGTAAGACCGTCGATGTTTACGAACTCTACCTTTCCTGCTTCCACCATGTCGGCAAGCATGAATTCAAGCACGCGTCTTGCTTCCGCCGTGATGGTGGGGCCGATGCCGTCGCCGCCGCAAACGCCGATGCGTATTTTATCGAGCTTATCGTAATCTACGAAATCGCCCTGAGATTTCATATCGTCAACTCTTGTAAGCTGTTTTTCAAGAATTTTTCTGAATTTTTCGCAAGCAGCGTCGAGCTGCGCGTTTACTGTTACATCTGCCATTTTAGTTGTTCTCCTTGTCTTTTGTATAGTTGAGAAGTCCGCCTGCGAGAAGGATTTCGCGCTGGCGCTGTGTTGCCGTCAAGAGGAGCGTTACTTTTTCGCCCGTTGTCTTATCGCAAAGCGTGAGCTCGTCTTTGCCGCCGATGGCGTCCGCAAAGCCGAGGATTTCTATATCGTCGCCCTGTGCGATCTTATCGTAATCGTCGGGGTTTTTGAACGTGAGCGGAATGATGCCGAAGTTGATGAGATTAGCCATGTGTATTCTTGCGAAGCTCTTTGCAACCACCGCTTTGATACCGAGATAAAGCGGAACGAGAGCCGCGTGTTCGCGGGAGGAACCTTGACCGTAGTTTGCACCGCCTACGATAATGCCGCCGCCGAGAGCTTTTGCTCTTTCGGGGAATTCTTTATCGCAAACCGTGAAGCAGAATTCGGAAAGCTTCGGTACGTTGGAACGGTAGGGAAGAATCTTTGTGCCTGCGGGCATGATGTGGTCCGTCGTGATGTTGTCGCCGACTTTAAGAGCCGTTTTGCAGGAAAGGTCTGCCGCGGGGCGCGCACCCTTGGGAATGGGCTTGATGTTGGGGCCGCGCTCAACTGTGATGCTGTCTGCTTCCTCTGCGCTTGCGGGCATTTCGATGAGGTTGTCGTTTATCTTCATAACCTCGGGAAGAGCTATTTCTGGCGCTTTGCCGAGCGTGCGAGGGTCTGTGAATACGCCCGCGATGGCGGAAGCCGCCGCCGTCTGGGGAGAAACGAGGTAAACCTGCGCGTCTGCCGTTCCGCTTCTTGCTTCAAAGTTGCGGTTAAACGTACGCAGGCTCACGCCTGCGGATTTTGGGGAGAAGCCCATACCGATGCAGGGACCGCAAGCACATTCGAGGATTCGCGCGCCTGCGCTTACCATATCTGTGAGTGCGCCGCAGTCTGCGAGCATGGAGAGAACTTCCTTGGAACCGGGAGAAACGGACATTTCAACGTCCGAGTGAACCGTTTTATCTTTAAGGATAGAGGCTACTGTGAGCATATCGAGCATGGAAGAGTTGGTGCAGGAACCAACGCATACTTGGTCGAGCTTCATGCCTGCAAGCTCGGAAACGGGGCGCACGTTGTCGGGGCTGTGGGGGCAAGCTGCAAGGGGAACGAGCGTGGAAAGATCGACCGTGAGGGTCTCGTCGTAAACGACGTCCGCGTCGGGCGCGATGGGAATGTAATCACATTCTCTCTGCTGGGATTTAAGGAATGCGCGAGTAATTTCGTCGGAGGGAAAAACGGAGCTTGTGGCGCCGAGTTCCGCGCCCATGTTTGTGATAGTCGCTCTTTCGGGAACGGAAAGTGTCTTAACGCCTTCGCCATAATATTCTACGACTTTGCCGACACCGCCTTTAACGCCGAGTTTGGAAAGAACGTAAAGGATAACGTCTTTTGCGCCTACAAAATCGGGGAGCTTTCCTTTGAGCTCTACACCGATTATCTTGGGCATATTGATATAGTAAGCGCCGCCGCCCATTGCTACAGCTACGTCAAGGCCACCGGCGCCCATGGCGAGCATACCAAGACCGCCCGCTGTGGGGGTGTGGCTGTCGGAGCCGATGAGCGTTTTGCCGGGAATGCCGAAGCGTTCGAGGTGAACTTGATGGCAAATGCCGTTACCGGGGCGGGAAAAGCGAATCCCGTGTTTCTTTGTTACCGTTTGGATATATCTGTGGTCGTCCGCGTTTTCAAAGCCCGCCTGGAGCGTGTTGTGGTCGATGTAAGCGACGGAAAGCTCTGTTTTGACTCTTTCCGTGCCCATTGCTTCAAACTGGAGGTATGCCATCGTACCCGTTGCGTCCTGTGTGAGCGTTTGGTCGATGCGAAGACCGATTTCCGTTCCGGGGATCATTTCGCCCGAAACGAGATGATTTTTAATGATTTTCTGCGCTATGGTGAGTCCCATTGTCGTGTATCCTTTCAATCTTGATTTTGTATTATCGTAAGCAAGTTTTGTAGCGCGTGTTCAACGTGTGCGGACATAAGCTCGTCCGCACTCTGCGCGTCGCCGCGCTCTATGGCGTCATATATCTCGCGGTGCTCCGCAAGAGATTTTTCGATTCTGCCGTCCACGGAAAGGGAAAGCTTGCGGTAGCACGCGATGTAGCGGTGAAGCTCCGAAAGCGTCTTGCCCAGCATTCTGCTTTCGCAGTAGCGGTAGATTATATCGTGAAAATCGGAATCGAGATCCTTAACCTTTTCAATATTTCCCTTCGCCATGTAAAATTCAGTAAGGTCTATATTGTCGCCGAGCTGACGGGCAAGGCTCTCGTCAGCGTTTTCCGCGGCGATGCGTGCGGCAAGCCCTTCAAGGCGCGTTCTTATCTTATATATATCTATAAGGTCGCGCTCCGAAATGCCGATGACGACGGCGCCTTTGTTTGGTATGAGCTTTATAAGCCCCTCACGGTCGAGCCTTTGCAAAGCTTCGCGCACGGGGGTGCGACTCACGCCCAGTTCCTTGGAAAGCTTCATTTCCGTAACGGAATCGCCCGCGCGCAGCTTTTGGGAAAGAATCTGATCTTCGAGTATCTTATAGACCTTTTCTTCAAGAGTTGATGCTCCGTCTTTCTGAAACATCTTTTTCTCCTTACTTATTGTATTTATTTGTACTCACGTTGTCAAGAGCCGCTTGCTGTTCTATTTTGTGATGCTGCTCCGTCATGAGCGTTACGAATATCTCTTCAAGCTCGGGGTCTGTCATGAGCGTAACTCTGCCCTCCGCATAGAGCTTGTCTACCACGGCTTTCATTTTAACGACGATATCGTCCTGCTTTTTAACCGTTTCTTCACCGGAAAGGTGATAATGGCTGTTTATCCAATATGCGATGCCCGCCGTACCGGACGTGTTGGAAACGGAAACTGCGGCGGGAACGCCGAGGACCTTTTCCGTATCGAATATATTATATATCTCCGCGTCCTTCATCATACCGTCCGCGTGGATACCTGCGCGCGTTACGTTGAAGTTTTCGCCTATGAAGGGTGTCATGGGAGGAATGTTGTAGCCGAGTTCGTTTTTGTAATACTGCGCGATCTCCGTGATAACTTCGGGGTGCATACCGTCGAAGGAGCCGCGTATCGTGGCGTATTCGATGACCATTGCTTCAAGCGGCACATTGCCCGTGCGTTCGCCTATGCCGAGCAGCGAGCAGTTGACTGCGGAGGCGCCGTAGAGCCAAGCCGTGGTGGCGTTGGAAACTGCTTTGTAAAAGTCGTTGTGACCATGCCATTCGAGCATTTCGCTGGGAACGTTGGCGTAATGGTGCAAGCCGTATACCATGCCGGGTACGCTTCGGGGAAGGGCGACCTCGCTGAACGGTACACCGTAACCCATTGTGTCGCACATGCGAATCTTTACGGGAATGTTCGCCTGTTCGGAAAGCTCTGTAAGCTCATTTACAAAGGGAACCACGAAGCCGTAGAAATCCGCGCGGGTGATATCCTCAAGGTGGCATCTGGGGCGCAGACCTGCTTCAAAAGCATCGTAAACGACGGAGAGATATTTCTTCATCGCCTGAGAGCGCGTAAGGCCGAGCTTTTTAAATATGTGGTAGTCGGAGCAGGAAACGAGGATACCCGTTTCCTTGATGCCGATATCGCGCACGAGGTTGAAGTCCTCTTTTGTGGCGCGTATCCAAGTTGTTATTTCGGGAAATTTATAGCCGAGCTCCATGCATTTTTCAACCGCGTCGCGGTCTTTTTTGCTGTAAACGAAAAATTCGCTTTGGCGGATTATGCCGTTTTCGCCGCCGAGCTTTGAAAGGAGCTTGTAAAGGTGAACTATCTGCTCTGTCGTGTAAGGCGCGCGGGACTGCTGTCCGTCGCGGAAGGTCGTGTCAGTTATCCAAATGTCCTTGGGCATGGATATCGGCACGCGGCGGTGGTTGAACGGAATCTTCGGTACGTCCGTATAGGGGTATATATCGCGGTACAGGTTGGGTGTTTCCACGTCCTGAAGTGAATATTTATATTGAGAAAATTCAAGCAAGTTGCTTGCGTCGCTTCTTGTAAGCATTTTGGTGTTCCTTTCGGGAGATTGTATGATTGTATACAATTATACATCATCTCACGCTTTTGTCAATAGCGTGCAAAAAAATTTCCGAATTTTTTTGCGCGCATCTCGCATATTTTCGCGTTTTTTGCATCGAAAGTTAAAATAACCAAAAACTCAGAGCGTAATAGGGCGTTTTGCCCAATAAATTTTTGATTTTTTTAGATGTTTTCACGCCAAAAAGGAAAAAACAATAATTTTTATTGACAAACGCGTTTAGATGTTGTAAAATGAAGAAAAATGAAAATATTTTTCATTTTATAGAATGGAGAACCATAGGTTTCTCCGCAACAAATTTTCAGGAAAACGAAAGCGAGGGGCAAATATGAATAAGACCATTCTGAAAGCCCAGCTTTTGTATAGCGAAATGGGCAAATCGGAAAAAAAGGTTGCCGATTGGCTCATCTCCCACCCGGGAGATAACTTGCCGATGTCTATTTCGGAGCTTGCGGAGCTTTGCGAAAGCTCCGAATCGACCATTGTGCGCTTTGCACGCAGGCTCGGCTTTTCCGGCTACGGCGAGCTGAAGATATCCGTGGCGGGAGAGCAGGAAAAAAAGGTGGTGCTTCCCACCATCAACGAAAATGACTCCTGCTTCGAAATACTCGAAAAAATATGCAACGACGCATACCTTTCCTTTGAACGCACGAAGCGCACCATCGCCCCCGAAAACATCGCGGCGGCGGCAAACCTTATCGCGGGTGCGGGAAAGACGGTGCTCATAGGGCTCGGCTCCTCCGCCTCCGTGGCGCAGGACGCGGCAAACAAGTTCTTGCGTGCGGGATACCAAGCGTATTCCTACGGCGACACACATATGCAGATGATAGCCGCCTCCCATATGAACGAGGGAGACGTGCTTATCGGCGTTTCCCAATCGGGCGCGTCGAAGGATATCGTGGAAGCGCTCAAATTTGCCAAAAGCCGCGGAATTTCCACTATATGTATCACAGGGACGGATAAATCCCCCATCATGAAGCAGAGCGACATCGTGCTGCTTACCGATACGGAGGAAACGAAGCACAGCTCGCTTGCGCTCAGCTCCCACCTTTCGCGCCTTGTTGTGATAGACTCCCTTTGTTATTACCTCGTTTACAGGAACGAGGCAAACGGCACGGAGCTTGACGACGAAAACGAAAGCAACCTCAAATCAAAACGAGTCAACGAATAAACTAACAATATAATTATAAAAGCGGAGGAAACGTCATGAAAATTCTGGTTATAAACTCCGGCAGCTCTTCTCTTAAATATCAGCTTTTCGATATGGAAAAGGAAGAGGTGCTCACAAAAGGCCTTTGCGACCGCATAGGTCTTGAAGAAGGCTCTGTGACGCACAAGCGCCCCGGCGAAGCCGACTATAAGGCGGAAATGAAAATTCCCGACCATGGCGCGGCTCTTTCCACGGTACTCTCGCTCATAACGGACGAAAAGATCGGCGTTATCGGCAACATTTCCGAGATCGGCGCAGTAGGTCACCGCATTGCTCACGGCGGCGAAAAGATAAAAAGCTCCGCCGTTATCGGGGAAGAAGAGCTTGCTTATCTCTATTCGATAATCGACATCAACCCTCTGCATGGTCCCGCGGGTATCAAGGGGATCGAAGCGTGCCACGCGCTGCTTCCCGGTGTGCCTCAGGTAGGCGTGTTCGACACGTCGTATCACAGCACGATGCCGGATTACGCATACATTTATCCGCTGCCTTATGAATATTACGAAAAATATAAGATACGCCGCTACGGCTTCCACGGCACAAGCCACCGCTTCGTAACGGGGCAGTGCGCGAAAGCCCTCGGCAAGCCGCTTGAGGAAACGAGGGTAATCACCTGCCACCTTGGCAACGGATCCTCCATAACGGCGTCGAAATTCGGCAAGTCCGTGGACACGTCAATGGGCTTTACCCCGCAGGACGGTCTTATCATGGGCACCCGCACGGGCGCTATCGACCCAACTGTTCTTACATATATAATGAAGGCGGAAAACCTTTCCGCAAAGGAAACCGACGATATTATAAATCGTCATTCCGGACTTCTCGGCGTTTCGGGCATCTCCAACGACTGCCGCGAAATACTTGAAGAAGAAGCGAAAGGAAACAAACGCGCCGCGCTTGCAATAAATATGCTCGTGGCGGAAGTTAAAAAGATCATCGGCTCCTACCTTGCCGAAATGAACGGCGCCGACGCGCTCGTTTTCACAGCGGGCATCGGTGAAAATGCCCCTGCAATACGCTCGCGCATCTGCCGCGATATGGATTTCTTCGGGATTAAGATCGACGAAGATAAAAATATCAATGCTCCTCGCGGCAAAATAGTTGATATTACTGCGCCTGAGGGTAAGATGAAAGTATTCATCATACCCACGGACGAAGAATATATGATAGCAAAAGACACCTTAAATCTTGTAAAATAATTAAATGAAAGGAAAATAAAAACTATGGTTTCATCTTTCGAAATTAAAAAAGAGATCTGCGAAGTAGGTCACAAAATCTATGCCGAAGGCTTCGTTGCGGCAAACGACGGTAACATTTCCGTTAAAGTAAGCGACAACGAATACTACTGCACTCCCACAGGTGTATCCAAGGGCGACCTCACACCCGATATGATCATTCGTATCGATGGCAAAGGCAACAAAATCGAAGGCAGACTCAACCCCTCCTCCGAGATCAAAATGCACCTCCGCGTATATCAGGAACGTCCCGACGTAAACGCGGTCGTACACGCTCATCCTCCCGTTGCAACAGCTTTCACCGTTGCAGGCATCCCGCTTGACAAGTACATCCTCCCCGAAGCAGTTCTTACGATCGGCTTCGTTCCTACTTGCGAATACGGCACACCTTCTACAATGGAAATTCCGGATTCCCTTATGCCTTACATTCAGAACCACGATGCATTCCTCCTCAAGAACCACGGTGCTCTTACAGTAGGCAACACTCTTAAGAGAGCATTCTTCACAATGGAAGAAGTTGAATTTAACGCTAAGATCTGCAAATACGCTATGGAACTTGGCAATATCGAAGAAATTCCTTGCGATCAGCTCGAAAAACTCATGGAACTCCGCAAGAAAATGCGTCTTCCCGGCAAGCATCCCGGCTGCAAATCCTGCCCCAACCTCGGCACGGAAAACTGCAAGTGCAAACATAACGCAGAAACAAAGAGCGGCATCGTAACAACAGCAGGCGTTGACGAAGCTCTCATTGCTGAAATCACAAAGAAGGTTCTCGCTTCTCTCGGCAAATAATTTTGTCTTTCAAGAATATTTGAAAACGATTTTTGAAAGGAGAGAACCGAAATGGCAATAAACTGGACAGACGCGCAAATCGAAGAGATAGTTAAAAAAGTTGTTTCCGAAATGGGCACGGGCGCAAAAAAAGAAGCTCCCGCGTTCGATTCCGAAAGCTATAACGGCAGAAAGTTCGTCGGAATATTCGAGGATATGAACGACGCCATAAACGCTGCAAATGCAGGCTACAAGGCTATCCGCTCCATGCGCGTTGAAGAAAGAGAAAAGCTCATCAGCTCAATCAGAAAGCTCATACACGAAGAAGCCGAAATAATGGCGACTATCGGCGTTGCTGAAACGAAGATGGGCAGAGTAGAGCACAAAATCGCAAAACACCGTCTTGTAGCAGACAAGACACCAGGTACGGAAGACATCGTTTCCCAAGTTAAAACGGGCGACTGCGGTCTTACCCTTACCGAAATGGCGCCTTTCGGCGTTGTGGGCAGTATTACACCCAGCACGAACCCCTCCGAAACAGTCCTTTGCAACAGCATGGGTATGATCGCGGCGGGCAACGGCATCGTGTTTAACCCCCACCCCAACGCTATCGCAACGTCAAACTACGCCGTTGACCTTGTAAACCGTGCGTGCTTCGCGGCGGGCGGCCCCAAGATATTGGTCGCTTCCGTTAAAAAGCCCACGCTTGATACGGCAAACATCATGTACAAGAGCCCGCTTATCAGACTTCTCGTCTGCACGGGCGGTCCCGGCGTTGTAAGAGCCGTTCTTGCCTCCGGTAAGAAGGCTATCGGTGCGGGAGCGGGCAACCCTCCCGTTATCGTAGACGACACGGCGGATATAAAGAAAGCCGCAAAAGATATCATCGACGGCTGCACTTTCGACAACAACTTGCCTTGTATCGCAGAAAAAGAAGTTTTTGCGTTCGACAGTATTGCGGACGAGCTCATCGACGGTATGCTTAAAAACGGCGCGTATAAAATTACGGCAGAGCAGGCAGACGAGCTTGCGAAGATCGTTCTCGTTGACGTTAAGAATCCCAAAACGGGTATCGTTAAGAAGACCGTCAACCGCGACTGCGTAGGAAGAGATGCGAAAGTCCTTCTTGCAAAGATAGGTGTAAACGTAGGCGACGAGGTTCGCTGTATCATCTGCGAAACGAATTTTGAACATCTTTTCGTTCAGGAAGAGCTTATGATGCCCATTCTTCCCATCGTTCGCGTTAAGAACATTGACGAAGCTATCGAAAAAGCTGTTGCCGCAGAACATGGCAACAGACACACGGCTCATATGCATTCCAAGAATATCGACAACCTCACGAGATTTGCTCGCGCGGTAGAAACGACGATATTCGTTAAAAACGCTCCTTCTTACGCGGGCATCGGCTTCGGCGGCGAAGGACATACAACATTTACTATTGCAGGCCCCACGGGCGAGGGTATCACCTCCGCGAAGAGCTTTACGCGCCTTCGCCGCTGCGTAATGGCGGACAATTTCCGCATAATCTGATTTTTGGAAAGGAAGAGATAGAAATGGCTTTAAATCCTTCTGATATCGAAAGCATTGTTCGCAAGGTTGTCAGCGAAATGAACGCGGGCGGCGGCGAACATAAATGCTGCGGCAAATGCGGCGGTCACGGCGCAAACGCCGAAATTCCGAAGACGGCAAAGGTTGCCATGCTTACGGATAAAAAGAAGATAGAGATCAAAGAATTCGCAGTTCCCGAACTTCAGGACGACGATATCCTCGTTAAAGTTGAGGGCGCGGGCATCTGCGGTACAGACGTTCACGAATGGAGAGCAGACCCCTTCGGTCTTATCCCCGTAGTTCTCGGTCACGAAGGCACGGGCGAGATCATCGCTCTCGGTAAAAACGTTAAGACCGACACGGCGGGCAACCCCATCAAGGTCGGCGATAAGATCGTTACTTCTGTTATCTCCTGCGGCGAATGTAATATCTGCCGCAACCACCCCGCCAACACAAACCTTTGCGACAAGCAGGGTGTATTCGGTCTTATTGGTCACAACGACGACAACCCCCTCAACGGTTGGTTCGGTACACACCTTCTCATCAGAGATAAAGGCGCTACATACTTCGTTGTAAATGACCTCGACCTCTATGAAAGAATGATTCTCGAGCTTGCGTGCGTTTGCGTTCACGCGCTCAAACGTGCAAACTCCACGGGTCTTATCAACTTCAATACCAAAGTTGTTATCCAGGGTCTTGGCCCTGTTGGCCTTGTCATGGCTTGCGTACTCCGCGCAGCGGGTATCAACCACATCATCGCTATCGACGGCACGGAAAGACGCCTTGAAATGGCTAAGAAGATCGGCGTTAAGACGGTCATCAACTTCAAAGAAGCAAAAACGCTTGAAGAAAGAGTTGCTCTCGTTAAAGAAGCAACAAACGGCAACCTCGCCGACTTCGCGTTCCAGTGCACGGGCGCTCCCTCGGCTGCGGCTGACATTTATTCTTACATTCGCAGAGGCGGCGGTATGTGCGAAATGGGCTTCTTCGTAAACAACGGCGAATACCAGATCAACCCCCACTTCACAATGTGTAACAAGGAGATCAACCTCGTTGGTTCTTGGGATTACAGCGCAGACGACTATCCCACGACAATGGCGTTCTTGCGTCAGGCACGTGAGATGAACATTCCGATCAAGGAACTCATCACTCACACGTATCCGCTTGACAAGATGAACGAAGCAATGGAAATGAATGTTTCCCAGCAGGGTATCAAGATCTGCTACGTTGCTGAATAAGGAGAGCGCATATGGCACTCGGTATGATAGAAGTATACGGCTTTACCACGGCTATCGTTGTAGCTGATAAGGTTGCAAAAAGTGCCGATGTCAAGGTCGTTGCTATTGACAAAAACAAGCCCGCAAACGCAGACAAGGTGGACGTTCCGCTCGTTATGGTCGTAAAGTTTGAGGGCGGCGCTTCCGAGGTTGCCGCGGCTATGGACGCGGGCAAGGCGGAAGCCGAAAAGAGAAATCTTTTCATTGCCTCGAAGCTTATTTCAAGGCAGTCCGAAGAGATCGAGTGGTTTGCACAGCTTAACGCACTCGGTAAGGACAAGCTCCGCAATACGGAGAAAACGGAAAACACAGAAAACTAAAAACAAAAACAAAAACATAAATAAATATAAAGGAGAACAATAATTATGCAGGAAGCACTCGGTATGGTAGAAACAAGAGGTTTGGTTGCAGCTATCGAAGCAGCCGACGCAATGGTTAAAGCAGCAAACGTAACACTCGTAGGAAGCGAAAAGATCGGTTCCGGACTCGTAAGCGTTATGGTTCGCGGCGACGTTGGCGCAGTTAATGCGGCAGTTGCAGCAGGCGGCGAAGCAGCTCAGAGACTCGGCGAAGTTGTAGCTACACACGTAATTCCTCGTCCTCACACAGACGTTGAAAAGCTTCTTCCCAAGCTCGGCTAATTTTTAAGATCGGTACAAAGCTATGGAAAATGCAATAGCGTTGCTCGAAGTACAGGCGCTTGTCACAGCCATCGCAGGACTTGACGCGATGGTAAAAGCGGCAAACGTTAAGCTCATTCACGTCGAGAAACGCTTGGGCGGACGACTGGTAACGGTCGTTGTCGAAGGCAGTGTGTCGGACGTAACCGCCGCACTTGAAGCAGGCGTAAGAGCGGCGAAAGCCGTTGGCAACGTCAAGCTTGCGGAGGTCATCGCCCGCCCGCACCCCGACGTTATGAGCTTTCTCACAACAGGCTGACAAAGCCTTAACAAAAAACAAAAACAAATTTTAACGGAGGTAATATACAATGGAAGCACTCGGTATGGTAGAAACAAGAGGTCTTGTTGCGGCTATCGAAGCAGCAGATGCTATGGTTAAATCCGCAAACGTTACACTTATCGGAAGCGAAAAGATCGGTTCCGGACTCGTAAGCGTTATGGTTCGCGGCGATGTTGGCGCAGTTCAGGCAGCAGTTGCAGCAGGCGGCGACGCAGCTCAGAAGCTCGGCGAAGTTGTAGCAACACACGTAATTCCTCGTCCTCACACAGACGTTGAAAAACTTCTTCCCAAACTCGGCTGAGAGAGACGGTATCTTCAAAGGGCGCGTGCGCGCCCTTTGAAGATGTGAAGTTTTACGCGCGCAAAGTGAAGTTCGCACACGGTGCGAGTTAAGTTGATGTGATACATCAGTGAAGTTTGTCCTGCGGACAAATTGACGTGTTCGGCAAAGCCGAACGGAATTTATTTATAAAATATCCCTATATTCGTAGGGGAGGGGCTTGCTCCTCCCGCACTTTCGTCAATAGTTAACAGCATTTGAAGAAAGCTTTTGCATCGCTTTTTTAAAGCGACTGAAATTCGAATAAAACTCCGCTTATGCGGATTTACATAAAAACAAAAAATAAAAGCAGAGGAGCCGAAATTTATGGAATATTCATCTGCGGAAATTGCCGCAATCGTTAAAAAAATTATATCCGGCATGGAAAATGCCGAAGAAAACGGCGCGGACGTGCCGATCGGCGTTTCCAACCGCCACGTTCACCTCACGCGCGAACACCTTGATTTGCTCTTCGGAAAAGGCTATGAACTGACGAAAGCAAAAGATCTTTCCCAGCCCGGTCAGTACGCGGCGAACGAGGTAGTAACTATCGTCGGTCCCTCGCTCCGTCCCATAGAAAAAGTAAGAGTTCTCGGACCTCTCCGCTCCGCTTCTCAGGTGGAGATATCTATGACGGATTCGTACGTTCTCAAAGTTAAACCTCCCGTTCGTGAATCCGGCAATATCGCGGGCTCCGCGGGCATCACGATGATAGGACCCAAAGGTGTTGTAACGCTTACGGAAGGCTGTATCATCGCAAACCGCCACATACACATGGGTGTGGCAGACGCCGAAAAATACGGCGTTTCCGACGGCGACTACGTTACGGTCGACGTAGAGGGAAAAGGCAAAAAGACGCGCTGGTACGGAGTTCAGGTGCGCGTGAACAAAAATTTCGCACTTGAAATGCATGTTGACACAGACGATGCCAACGCTGCAGGTATCGGCAACGGAAGCCTTGTAAAAATCGTAAAAGAATGATTTTCGATAGGAGAATGTGAAATGTTAAAAGGCATTGTTGTTGGAAACATCGTTTCCACGAAAAAGCAGGAATCTCTTAACGGAAGCAAATTTCTTGAAGTTAATTTGATAGAAAACGGTGTAAAAACCGATAAATACATAATCGCGGTAGACAGCGTCGGCGCAGGTATCGGAGAAGTCGTGCTCGTTACGACGGGCAGCAGTGCGCGCCTTGCTTTGCGCAACCAGTTCGAGCCTGTGGACGCGGTCATCGTCGGTATAGTTGACTAAAATAAATCATAGGAGAAAAATATGTCGGGTGAAATGAATAATATTTTGTCTGCGGAAGAAAAATATCCGCTTTACAGAAAACCCGCGCCCGCGCCCGATACGCATGATGGCATACTTCGCATGACCACCACGCATATCGAATTCAAGGAAAGCGTGAAGATCGCCGGCATTGTTGGCGCAGGCGGCGCAGGGTTTCCTTCCTATGCAAAGATCGCAGACGGCGTTGACACGATAGTTATAAACGGCGCGGAATGTGAATCTCTCCTTTATACGGACTATACTCTCCTGCGCGACGAACTGCGCAAGGTCGTGGAAGGTATAGACCACGTTGTTGAAAATACAACTGCAAATCGCGGGCTTCTCTGCGTGAAGGAACACACTGGAGAAAAGCTCGGCTTCTTCGACGGACAGAAGCTTTCCGCACACACCGCAGTAAAGTTTTTGCCCAACGTCTACCCTATGGGCGACGAAGTTAACCTCATCTATGAGGCAACGGGCAGAAGTATCAAACCCGGTTCTCTCCCCATTTCTGTGGGCGTTATAGTTTTCAATGTTGAAACTGTTTACAATATCCGCGAGGCTATCAAACATAGAATTGCTGTAACACACAAGTGGCTAACTATCGGCGGCAATATTCCAAAGAGCATCGTTGTGAAGGTCCCCGTAGGTACATACGTGAAGGAACTCTTCGATATGCTCGGCGTAAACGTGCCTGCGGGAAACGTGGTTCTCGACGGCGGTCCCGCCATGGGCAGAATTATCGACCCTGCGCGTGCCGCAGTAACAAAAACGACAAAATCGCTTCTCATACTTCCCGAGAAGCTTCCGATAATCCAATCCAAGCAGACAAGTGTGGAAACGCAGCTTCGCCGAGGAACATCCGCTTGCTGCCAGTGTACCAGATGCACGGACCTTTGCCCCAGAAATCAGCTTGGTTATCCGCTTGAACCGCACAAGCTCGTGCGCGCGGCGCAGGGCGCGGGCATGGTAGACGCGAAGATATTCGCCTCCGCAACGCTTTGCTGCGGCTGCGGCGTTTGCGAGCACGCGGCGTGCGGACAGGGTCTTTCCCCCAGAGCGATGATATTCAAGCTCAAAGGCGACCTTGCAAAATCGAAAACGAGATATATTTCCGATGAAGCTATCGCTCCGCGCGATACGCGCTCTTACCGCTTGATATCGAGCGAGCGCTGGAAAGAGATAATTGGTGTTTCAAAATACGATAGGGAAGCAGAATTTCTTGATAAAAATATCGCTCCCGCCAAAGTGGAGATATCCATGAGAGGTCACATTGGCGCGCCCTCTGTTCCTTGCGTAGAGGCAGGTCAGACCGTGGCGCTCGGCGAGCGCATAGCAGAAGCGGCGGACGGACTTTCACTTCCGCAGTATGCTTCCATCGCGGGCGTTTGCAGATATGTGGACGACGCGAAGATCATAATTGAAAGAATATAACAGAAAGGGACAAACAGCAATATGTATCAAGCCGTAGGTATAATTGAGCTTAAAAGTATAGCCAAAGGCGTTGAAGCGTGCGATTCCGCCCTCAAAAGCGCGGGTATCAACCTTGTCAGCGCACATCCGGCATGTCCCGGAAAATATGAAATAATCCTCACGGGTGCTATCGCCGATGTTGATGCGGCGGTTTCCCATGTGAAGGGAAGATTCGAAGGAACTATTGTGGACACCGCCGTTATGGGCAGGATAGACCCTCAGGTCATCACGGCTCTCTTCGGCACGGAACCCACGAAAAAGAGCGGCTCGCTCGGCATAATCGAAACTTATTCCGCCGCAAGCGCGATAAAAGCGGCAGATATCGCTGTTAAAACGGCGAAGGTCGATATATACGACCTCCGCGTTTCTCGCGGTATGGGCGGTAAGGGTCTTGTTATGATAACGGGCGATGTCGGCGACGTTACCGCCGCTGTTGAGGCGGGCGCAAGCCACGCCGCAGGCTCCGGTCTTCTTATGAACAAATCCGTTATTCCCGCACCGCACAAAGAACTTTGGGAACAAATTTAATTTGATGCGGAGAGTGTGATATGGAAAATATTAAATTTTGTATAGAAAAAAGTGCGCGCATAGATAAACTCGTTGCCGCACTTTATGAAAAAATGCCCGAAATAGAGGCAGATCGCGGCGTTCTTGTAACAGAAAGCTATAAGAAGACGGAAGACCTGCCCCTTATCAAGCGCAGAAGCGCGGCTTTCGCGCACATTCTGCGCAATATACCAATCGTTATCCGCGAAAACGAGCTTATCGCGGGCAGTACGACGGTTAGCCCACGCGGCTGTCAGGTATTCCCCGAGTATTCTTACGAATGGCTCGAAGCGGAATTTGACACGGTTGCAACGCGTGAAGCGGACCCCTTCTACATATCCGAAGAAACAAAACAAAAACTGCGCGAGGTATACCCTTATTGGAAGGGCAAGACAGTTTCCGACCTTGCAAAAGCAAACATGGCGCCCGAGGCTTACGACGTGTTTATGAACCACGGCGTTTTCACCGTTGGTAACTACTTTTACAACGGTATCGGACACGTCTGCGTGCAGTATGACAAAGTTATAAATTACGGTTACGAAGCCATCATAAACGAAGCAAAAGAGGAACTTGCAAAGCTTAACTTCGGCGACGGAGATTACGTTACGCGCAAAAACTTCCTTGATGCGGTCATCGAAAGTTGCGAAGCCGTTATAGATTATGCCCACCGTTATTCTCAGCTTGCAACCGAGCTTGCCGAGAAAGAGCACGATATGGGTAGAAAGCTCGAGCTTATCCGTATTGCGAACGCCTGCGCTCATGTTCCCGAAAAGGGCGCGAGAAACTTCTTTGAAGCGTGCCAGTCCTTCTGGTTCGTGCAGATGCTTTTGCAGGTGGAATCTAGCGGTCACTCCATTTCTCCTGGACGTTTCGACCAGTATATGTATCCTTTCTATAAAAAGGATATTGACGACGGCGTGATGTCCGTTGAAGAAGCGCAGGAGTTGCTCGACAACATTTGGGTAAAACTCAATGATATAAATAAAGTACGCGACGCGGCAAGCGCGGAAGGTTTTGCGGGTTACGGCCTTTTCCAAAACCTTATCGTAGGCGGTCAGGACGAAAACGGCATGGACGCCACGAACGACCTTTCCTATATGTGCATAGAAGCGTCTATCCATGTTTCGCTTCCTCAGCCCTCTCTTTCCATAAGAGTTTGGAACGGTTCGCCGAAATCCTTGCTTATCAAGGCGGCGTCCCTTACACGCAAGGGAACAGGTATGCCGGCGTACTATAACGACGAAGTTATCATTCCGTCCATAATGGCTCGAGGGCTTACTCTTGAGGATGCGCGCGATTATTGCATCATCGGCTGTGTTGAACCGCAGAAAGCAGGCAAGACGGACGGTTGGCATGACGCAGCGTTCTTCAATATGTGCCGCCCCGTGGAACTCGTTTTCTCTAACGGTTATGATAAAGGTGTTAAGATCGGCCCCGACACGGGCGACGTTACCGAAATGGCTACGTTTGAAGAATTCTACTACGCTTATAAGAAACAGGAAGCGTACATGATCTCTCTTATGGTCAACGCAGACAACGCGGTTGACGCGGCGCACGCGATGCGCTGCCCCCTTCCTTTCCAATCCTGCATGGTAGACGACTGTATCAAGCGTGGCAAATCTTTGCAGGAGGGTGGTGCTATCTATAATTTCACAGGCCCTCAGGGATTCGGTATCGCCAACATGACGGACGGCTTGCTTGCAGTTAAAGAGCTTGTTTACGATAAAAAGCTTGTTACTATGGCGGAGCTTAAAGAAGCTCTTGAACACAACTACGGCAAGGGCCTTGGCGGCTATGAGGCTGAAAAACTCACAACAGAGATAGCCGAAAAGGTTGCCGCAAAGGGAAGCGAAGTTACAGAGGACGATATAAAGGAGATCTACCGCGAAGTTACCACTGGCGAATATCTTCCCGTGGACAAGCGCAAGAGATTTGACGAGATACTCGACCTTATCGCCGAAGTGCCGAAATACGGCAACGACATAAAGGAAGCAGACCTCTTTGCAAGAGATGTGGCTTACACATACACAAAAGAGGTTGAAAAATACAAAAACTACCGCGGCGGTACATATCAGGCGGGACTTTATCCCGTTTCCGCAAACGTGCCGCTCGGCGCGCAGACGGGCGCAACGCCCGATGGCAGACTTGCTTACACTCCCATTGCGGATGGCGTAGGCCCTGTTTCCGGCAGCGACAGACGCGGTCCTACGGCGACGGCAAACTCTGTTGCAAAACTCGACCACGGCATTGCTTCTAACGGTACGCTTCTCAACCAGAAGTTCCATCCCAGCGCGCTTGCCGGCATGGCGGGACTTGAAAAATTTGTGTCGCTCATTCGCGGTTACTTTGATCAGAAGGGTATGCACGTTCAGTTCAACGTAATCAACCGGGAAACACTTCTCGACGCGCAGGAGCACCCCGAAAAATATAAGACGCTTGTTGTCCGAGTTGCGGGTTACAGCGCGCTCTTTACAACACTTTCACGTTCCTTGCAGGACGATATCATCAACCGCACGGAACAGGGATTTTGATACTGTGTCCCCAAAGGGCACAGTATCGCTGAAATGTTTCACTTATGGCCAGATGTGAAGACGGTTCGAATTTAGCTGAACGGTATTATTAAAAAATTTTGCTACAATATACGTAAGTTTTTTGAGGAAAGTTCTTTGCAAAGCTTTCTTTCAAGAAAGCGTGAGAGGAGGAACGAAGATGGGAATACTTGATACACAGGGCAGAATATTCGATATACAGCGTTTCTCTATTCACGACGGACCCGGTATACGAACGATAGTCTTTTTAAAAGGCTGCGTACTGCGTTGCCGTTGGTGTTGCAATCCCGAATCTCAGGAATACAGAATTCAGGAAATGACGCGCGCGGGAAAGGTCGAGGTCGTCGGACGCGATGTGACCGTGCGTGAAGTTATGGAAGAAATAGAAAAAGACGCGCCTTATTACGACCGAAGCGGCGGAGGAGTAACTCTTTCGGGTGGTGAAGCGCTTTGCCAACCCGAATTTGCGGCGGCAATACTTAAAGCGTGCCACGAAAGAGGCATCAATACCGCTATCGAAACGACGGGCTGTGCGGAAAAGAGCGTGCTTGACCGCGTGATACCGCACGTTGACTACGTGCTTATGGATATCAAGCACACGGACAGCGCAAAACATAAGGCTTTCACGGGTAAGGCGAATGAAATAATACTTGAAAACGCAAAATATATCGCTGAAATGGCGGACGACATGACGGTGCGCGTTCCCGTTATTCCCACATTTAACGACACGGCGGAAGAGATACGCGCGATCGCAAAATTCGCCGCGAAGCTTCCTAAAGTGATGCATCTGCATCTTTTGCCGTATCACCGTTTGGGCAGGGATAAATACACTGGTCTGGGACGCGAGTATACACTTGACGGTATCGAGCCGATGCCCTCGGAAAAGATAAACGCGCTTTACGAGGCTGCCTGCGAAAGCGGACTCATAGTCCAGATAGGTGGGTAGAGCAAATCCTTACGGCTTTGCAGTGAAATATTTCGCTTGCGCGAAATGTGAAATACGGCTTTCACCGTGTGAAATCGCCGTGCGGCGGTGAAATTTGCCTTGCGGCAAGTGAAGGAGTTCGGTGTTGCCGAACTGAATTATAAAAAGGCTTCCCCTTGCTGAAAAGCTGAAAATTACGAACCCAAAATAAATTTTTATTTTGGGAAAGTTCTTTGCCAAGCTTTTTTCAGAACAAAAATGAAGTTTACGAACCAAAAATAAATTCTCGTTTGAGGAAAGTTCTTTGCCAAGCTTTCTTTCAAGAAAGCGGAAAGCGGGAAGTGGAGGGAAAAAGAAGATGAATGAAATTTCAATGCAGGATAAGATGCGCATAATACAGGAGCTTGTTCCCGGCAAGCAGATAACTCTTGCGCATATCATAGCAAATCCCGACCCCATACTTTATCAGAAATTGGGGCTTGACCCGAAAAACGAATACGGCAGAAGCGCTATCGGCGTCCTTACGGTAAGCCCTGCGGAAACGGCTGTTATCTGCGCAGACATCGCGATGAAAACTTCGGGCGCGGCAGTAGAGTTTGTTGACCGCTTTACGGGGACGGTCATTATAGCGGGCACGGTTTCCGAGGTTGAAACTTCTATAAACGCTATGGCAAGCTATTGCAAAGATAAGCTCCACTACACGGTCTGCGAAATCACAAGAACATGAAAAAAATAATGTTTGTGGGCAGAGTGGGCGCGGGAAAGACCACGCTCACGCAAAGACTGCGCGGAGAAGAAATCAGCTATTATAAGACCCAGTATGTTCACTATGGTGACAGCATTATCGACACTCCCGGCGAATACACGGAACGTGCAAGCCTTGCGGGGGCGCTCGCGCTCTATGCTTACGAGGCGGACGTGGTGGGTTTTCTCGTTTCCGCGGACGATTCTTATTCTATCTTCGGACCTAACATAACTTGTATGGTAAACCGTGAGGTTATCGGCATCATCACGGGTATAGATAAGCCGCGCGCAAACGTTGCAAAAGCGGAAAATTGGTTGCGCCTTGCGGGGTGTAAAAAAATATTTCCCGTCAGCTCTTATACTGGCGAGGGGATAAATGATATACTCGATTATCTTAATGAGGAGGAACAAACTCTTGCGTAAGGAAACGAAAGTTATCGCTTTTGCAAACAACAAGGGCGGAAGCGGAAAATCTACAACTTGCTCCAACGTCGGTTATGCGCTGACACTTGAGGGATACCGCGTCCTTTTGGTGGACGCCGATATGCAGCAAAATCTTTCCCTCTCTTTTTTTGCGGAGGACGATGTGCTTGCCTTTTCCGAAAGCGGAGAAAACCTCCACACCGCGCTTGTTGACGAGCGCGATGCGGCGCAATATATCAGAAAAACAAAATATAAAAACCTAGATATGCTCCCCTCAAGCATACTTATGAGCGGCGTGGAATACGAGCTTTACTGTAAAAAGGACAAAGAAAAGGTGCTCGCTCACGTACTTTCGGGAGCTAAGGAAAGCGGGGAATACGATTTTATACTTATAGACTCTCCTCCGACGCTCGGTATGCTCGTGATGAATATAATGTGCGCTTCGGATCATTTGCTCATCCCTATCGAGGCAAGCCCGTGGGGATTGTTCGGGCTTGCTAATATGCTCGAATTTTTCGGCAAGGCAAGGGAGATATCTCACGAACTTTCGCTTTTGGGAATCGCCATTACGAAAGCGGACGAACGAAAGAGCTATTTCCGCCAAACAAGGGAAACTCTCGGGGAAATAGAGGGCGTTCGCCTTTTTGAAAATTACATAAAGGTGGACAGCTCTGTGGAATGGGCGCAGGACGCAAGCATGCCTGTTGCGGCATACAAGAAAACTTGCAGGAGCGCGAAAGAATATATGGAACTTACGAAGGAGATGCTTAAATATGTCAGTCGGTAAAAAGAGTCTTGCCCGTGTGGCAAGCGTAACAGCGCAAAAAGCGGAAGAAAAAGTTGAAAAGACCGCCGAAGAGGGAGTGCAGAAAACTCTTGCGGCAGAAGAAGTTTCTCACGCAGAAGAGGTTATCGCTACCGAAATAAAGTCGGACGAAAAATTCAAAAACGTGCAGGTCGGCGACGATATGCCGGCGTTCTTGCTGTGAACAGTAACAAAGCCATCTACGAATATCCCTTTCCGAATGATAAAAAGCATCACGATTTTCCGTGATGCTTTTCGTTTTATGATATAGTAAATTGCGCGCAATTAGTGCGCAATTGCTTGTTCAAACAAATCATTAGACAAAAAATTCCCGTTTTCTGGCATTTTTTGTAATTAACTAAGTCCACTTTGTTATCAGAATCCGAACGGGCCGTTCGGGCGATTTCCGAAATCGTCGCGGTCACGGCTCTTTGCGAGCTCTTCGTCGCGTTT
>JBGVFW010000399.1:0-1325 GCA_045121315.1 Eubacteriales bacterium | reverse complement strand
TGTTATGATATATGCCTTTGTTAGCTTGGGCTCGTAGCAAATTCCGTAGTTTTGCGAACCTTCAAGCGTGAGAGCACCGTTATAATAGTAAAAATCTTTTTCTGCAGGTACGGTCGTGCTTGACGTTGTAGTTGTGGCTGCTTCGGTCGTTGTCGTCGAGGCGATAGTAGCTTCTTTTGTTGTTGTAGTTACGGAAATAGTTGTCGCGTTCGTTGCGTACGTCGCTGTTGTTGCGGTCGTTGCAGTTGTTAGAATCTCTGTAGTGGTCGCCATGGTTTCGGAAGTTGTAGCCGTAGTTGAGGTCGGCGTCATCTCAACCGTGGAGCTTTCTGCGTCGCTTGAGTAAGTTTCCATATTCGTCGTTGTATACTCGACTACGGTCTTACGGTCCGAAATGAGTGTTTTTATCGGAACGAGCGCAATGATAAGCGCGAAAACCATGCAAGTGCAAGCGGAAACCGCTATTCTGAGCGCCCTTTGGCGTTTAAGCTTTCTTTTCTTTTCGTACGCCGCCGCTTTTTCAAAAACGGCTTTACGGAATTCTTCATGATTCTTCATAAGAAAAACCCTCCTCTTCCATTGCGTGTCGAAGCGAATTTTTTGCTCTGTACGTCAGATTTGCTATCTGACGTTTGCTCTTTTTCAGAATTTTCCCCGCCTGCTCGCTCGTCATCTCTTCAAAATAGAGCAGACGGAGCAGAGAAGCGTATTCGGGATTGATCTTTTCCATTGCTTTGTGAAGCATAACTGCGTTTTCGTCCTTGAAAATTTGTTTTTCTATTCTTTCCAAGTCTTCGAGCTCCATATCATCTATCTGCGCGGGAGAGATTTTTTTCTCTTTACGTACTCTGTCTACGGCTTTGTTTCTCGCCACGGAGAAAAGATATGTTTTGAAAGAAGAACGGAACGAATATCGGTGTGGGTGGACGATAAGCTCCATAAAGGCTTCTTCCGCCACGTCTTCGCTTTCATCGAGGTTATTAAGAAACCCGTTTATAAAATAGATAAGCGAATCACGGTAGGCGGATATGAGCTCATCAAATCCGCTTTGGTCGCCATCAAGGAAACGGCGGTAGCTGCTTGCGCCATTATCCATAATATTTCTCCTTTTTATAGCCTTGTTGATATCGGCTTCTGTATGTTAGTCGCGTAAACCGCGTTTTTTCTCGTATTTTTTGAAATTTTTTTGAAAATTTTGCGATAGAGGTTTCAAACCCCATATTTTATCCTTATCCTTGTAAGTTTTTCTCCCATCGGCTTTGCGAGCAGAAGGAGAAACACCGCGTTCGACATGGCGTAGACCGCTATAACAGGGAGAGAGGTGA
>JBGVFW010000398.1:0-5034 GCA_045121315.1 Eubacteriales bacterium | reverse complement strand
ATGGTAGCTCAATCGGTGTTCTCGCATATCCATTATAACACGGATTTTGAATTCTGGCGAGTAGTTTTTGTTTTTTCTTCCTGTTTTACTCATAAAAATATGCACCTCCAAAAGTGTCTAACTTTTGGGGTGCATATCATTATTTGAAATGTGTTATGAAAAAGTTATTAAATATAGCGCTTAAAGGAGCCCCCATCATGTGTACATTCTGCAAAATTATAAACCACGAGATCCCAAGTCGAATAGTATACGAGGACGAGCATACGCTTGTTTTTATGGACATAGCGCGCGACGTTGACGGACACATGTGCGCGATACCGAAAAGCCATGTAAAGAATATTCTCGACTGCGATACGGACACGTTGAATCATCTTATGGCGGCGGTAAAGACCGTTTCCAATCACTGTGTTGATAATTGCGGTTACGACGGAGTAAATCTGCTTAACGCAAGTGACGAGAGCGCAGGACAGTCCGTTCCGCATTTTCACATTCATATTATACCTCGAAAAAAGGACGACGGAATTGACACATGGCCCGAGCTTCCCGGCGCGACGTGTGAGATTGAAGAAATTTATAGAAAGATCAGAATTAATTAATATCTCCCACGGCTCAAATGAGCCGTGGGGATTTGTTCTTTACATTCTTTAATTTTTATGCTATAATAACCTTAACAAATAATCCAAGGCGGTGTGGTATGGACAACAAAACAAGATGCACCTGGTGCAATTTAAAGAACCCAAAATATGTAAAATACCACGACACGGAATGGTGCGTGCCAAACTTTGACGAGCAGTATCTCTATGAAATGTTGATTTTGGAATCTTTCCAGGCTGGTTTGTCGTGGGAATGCGTTTTGAATAAACGGGAGAGTTTTCGTAAAGCTTACGACAATTTTGATATAGACAAAGTTGTTTTGTATGATGAAAACAAGATAAACGAATTGATTTGTAACAAGGATATTATACGAAACAAGCTCAAAATCAAGGCGAGTATCAACAATAGCAGAATTTTCAAGAAAATTGCCTTGGAGTACGGTTCCTTCTATAATTACTTGAGAGCTTTTACTAAAGACGAAACTATTTTTGAGGTTGGCAAAATCACGAATGATTTGTCGGATGCAATATCCCGTGATTTGCAAAATCGCGGCATGAAATTTGTAGGCTCGGTTATTATATATTCCTATTTGCAGGCAATTGGCGTGATATATTCGCATGATAAAGACTGTTATTTATTTAAAAGTGTTAAAGAGTGATTTTTAAGAAAATTCCACGGCTTACAATGAGCCGTGGTTTTTCTTTACCCCCCTTATTCCAAAACTTACTTGCAGACAAAGGGCAGAAAATATGTTATAATATAAAGGGGTCAGCGATTTCCGCCGGCCCTAAAAATTTTATATGGAGGTGCAACAGATGAAAAAGCTGTTTGTATTATTCGTGAGCACGGCGATCGTTTTTGCTATGCTTGCAACAGGCGTATCGGCTGCTACATCTCATACGGTAGTTCGCGGCGATACAATGTGGAAGATTGCCGTAAGGTACGAGGTCGGACTTAGTGAAATCAAGTCGGCTAACCCACAGATAGCAAACCCCGATTTGATCTATCCCGGGCAGGTTCTCAACATCCCTACGGTCAATCAGTCGGTTACAAGCTATGAGCAAGAGGTAATTCGCCTTGTCAATGAGATTCGAGTTGAGAGGGGGCTTCGAGAGCTTACATACAATTGGGAGCTTTCACGGGTTGCTCGTTACAAATCCCAGGACATGCACGACAACCGATATTTTTCGCACACAAGCCCTGTTTATGGCAGCCCATTTCAAATGATGAAGAATTTTGGAATTACGTACAGAAGCGCAGCAGAGAATATAGCGCGCGGGCAGTCGAGTCCTCAGGCAGTTGTAAACGCGTGGATGAACTCCTCGGGACATAGGGCGAATATTTTGAATTCGTCATTTACGGAGATTGGTGTAGGATACGTTGCCGAGGGACATTATTGGACACAGATGTTTATTGGCAAATAAAAAAAGCCTCGGTGTTTTTTACACCGAGGCTTAAAATTTTGCTTAAATTAGATTTTAGAATCCCAAAGACCGCAGAAGCTATCGATGGGGTCTTGACCCTTGAATGCATCCTTGCCTTTAATGAGAGCGTCTACAAGCGCTTCCATTGTGGAGGGCTTGGAGTCGTAGGCATTGATATAGGTGCGGAGCTGGGGCATATCTGCGAGCATCGTGGGGGCGTTTACGCTGATTCCGACAACGGGAAGCTCGAACACGTACCACGGAATTTCTCCGCCGCCCTTAGAAAGACCGAAGGAGGGTCTGCCGTTGGCAACGTCGCAAAGGGTGATAACGAGATCCTGACCCGAAACGAAGTCTGCGATCGCATTCTTACCTGCAAAATACATGTTGATGCTGGGCTTTTCGCCTGCGGCGATCTGCTTTCTCATTCTTTCAATGGGGCTCTCGTAAATAAATGCGTCAAAGCCCTTTTCGATGAGTCTGTCGCGGAGATCCTCGGCAGGAGTCTTCTTTGCTGCGGCGGCACCCATTACCGCCTTTACAAGATCGTCCATAGGACCGGGAGCACCCTTGATGTGAACTATCATAATTCTCTTATACTTTTCGGGAGTTACGGGAAGCACGCCCTCGTCCTTGTACTTAACAAGAGTAAGCGCGTCACGGCTGATTGCCGCCTCTGCCGCCTTTGCATCGTCACTGCCGAGAGCTACGGGAGCTGTCATATCAATAAGCATTTCCTTCTTGTGAAGTCCCATATGAGCCTTGAGGCCGAGAATTCTTGTGAGAGCCTCGTTCATTCTATCCTCGGATATTTTGCCGCTTCTGTATGCGTCAAGCATTGTAGCGAAGTCCTCGTCGGGATCGTTGAAGAAGAGGAACATATCGCAACCCGCATTGATGGAGGCGGGGAGCATTTCTTTTCTTGTCATTCTGTCGGTCATACCAACCATGTGGCTTGCGTCGGTAACGACCATACCGTTAAAGCCGAGCTTGTCGCGGAGAAGTCCTGTCATGATCTCGGGGCAGAGGGTTGCGGGAAGAAGCTCCTCGTCCTTGATGTCGGGCTTGATCTCGCGCATATATTCGCGCATCATGATGTGACCGCCCATAATAGCGTCAAGGCCTGCGTCGATAAGCGTCTTATAAACGTGGCCGTAGGTCTCCATCCACTTTGCCTCGCCAAACTCATTGAGGTTATTGGAAATATGAGCGTCACGGAAATCCTGACCGTTGCCGGGGAAGTGCTTTGCCGCGCATGCAACACCCGCCTCGTGAGCGCCCTCCATATAAGCGCGGCTCATTTCAGCTACGCGATTGTGGTCGTTACCGAACGCTCGGGTAACTATCTCGGTGTTTTCCCAATTGTAATGAATGTCGCAGACGGGAGCGAACGCCATGTTGCATCCGATTGCTACTGCCTCCTCGTTGGAATATTTTCCAAGAGCCTTGGCATAATCGAGATTACCTGTAGCGCCGATCTTGATTCCGCTTGCGATATAGGTTCCGTCGGAGCAAGCGCCGTTGCCGCCTGTTTCGGTGTTACAAGCGATGAACACGGGCACCTTTGCATACTTCTGGAGCGTTGCGTTCTGCATTTTAACCGCCATACCGGGCATATTGTTGTATCGGCATCCGCCGAGATGATATTTTTCCATAAGCTCCTTGAGATAGTCTTCAGTGATATCTGCTGTGAGCTGGAAGAAGAGCTGACCAACCTTTTCCTCGTCGGTCATGCCTGCAATTGTGTTTTTAACCCAGGCTATGTCCTCGTCAGATAGACAATAGGGCTTTGCTTTGAGATCTGTCATAATTTTTCTCCGTTCGTATATATTTATTTTTTATTTACTCAAATTTTTGCGGAATTCCTCAGCCTTGCGTTCAGCGTAGCCGTCACCGTAAGAGCCGCAAAGGAGCTTGTCAAATGCGGTATCTATGAATTCCTGCCAGCTTTCGCGTTCGTGACGAACGAGTATGGGGAAGAAGAACACTCCGTTCTTTTCTGCCGCCGCAAGGTCACCCGGTGCGTCGCCGCACATAACTACGTTCTCGGTCTTGTATCCTTTTTTGAGAAGCATTTCGATGCAAGCCGCCTTGCTTCCCGCATTCTGCGCCATAACTATGTCAGTATGCTCTAAAAGTCCGTGCTTTTTCCATTCTTCGAGCACCGCATCGAGATTTGCGCTTGAAACGATTGCAACGTCGGCGCGCTTGTGAGCGAATTCGAGCGCTTCACGCGCCAAGGGGAACGGGCGAACGTCCTCTTCGGGGAGAGCGGTGATTGTCTTGTTTACCGCGATGCTCCATGCAAGCGCCTTTTTGAGCGAAACGCTCTCGGGCTTTTCTGCAATTGCGCGCTCAAGTGCCGAGCTTGAAAGCTCGGGGGAAGCTTCTGCCCAGTAAACGAGGGTATCAATATCTTCGATTTTTCTATATTTTTTGGAAATTTCCGACAGTGCCATTGAAAGGCCACGGAAGCGGTTGATTCCGCGAGTCATGGTGTAGAGATTTATGTCGTTCCAGCGCGTAAGGATCTCGTCACGCCACTCGTCAAGCTCCCATTCGTCGACCATACAGGGGCCAAAGCATCTTATATGCTTTATATCCATTGTGTCCATAGCGCAGCCGTCACTGTCTACGCAGACAAGAGAATCGTGTTTTTTTGTAAACTCTGTCACGTAAATTTATTCCTTCGCTTTCCTTGTTATTTTTCACGAGAAATGTCGTTATATTCATGCGATAAATGTGAATATTCACTATATATTATATAACATTATTGGACATACAGTCAAGTATATAAATGCGAATTTATTATTTTTAATGAAAGTATTAAGGAATAATAAAGGGCGGCATGGATGCCGCCCTTGAAGATGATATACGTAAGAGGAATAAATTGGTCCTTGAATATTGGAGATCAATTATTCTCGAATTCTTTTCCCGTGATCAAAAAATCAATTGATACGTTGAAGTATTTTGACAGAGTGCAAAGCATATTGATATCGGGGTTTCTCTTGCCCGT
>JBGVFW010000397.1:0-1365 GCA_045121315.1 Eubacteriales bacterium | reverse complement strand
CGCCTTTCCTTGGTAGACACACTCTGCAAGCGGATGCTTCCGCCTTTCGTTTTTGACGAAAGCTTTACGCGGCTTGATGATGAACGCCTCACACTTGCGCTCACGCTCATCGACGGCGCGTTCGTAAAAAACGCGCAAACGATCATTTTCACATGCCACGAAAGAGAACGCAGATTGTTAAAAAATCCCACAAAGGCAACTTTCTTGTCAATATAACCGATAAATCGGAACAGTTTTTGAATTTTGTGTGAAATATTCACAAAAGGTCTTTATTTTTCTTTCGAACCGTGTTATAATGTATGCGTAAAGGAAATCTCCTTTGCAATACACATGAAAGGCGACTAAACTATGAAAATCAAATTTTTGTTAAGACACGTAACAATCGACGACAAGACAAAAGCGATAATTGAAAAGAAGATCGCAAAGCTTGACAAATTCTTCGACAGCGATCAAGAAGCGCTCGTTACTCTCCGCAAAGCGGGAGAAACAGAAATCCTTGAACTCACGATCCATGCCGTAGGAATGATTTTCAGAAGCGAGGTTAAGAGCGAAACTTACCTGCACGCTATCGACATAGCAGTTGACGTTATCGAACGCCAGATTCGCAGAAACAAAACAAAACTCGCTAAGAAGCTTCGCACCACAGCATTCGATAAAACTGCTACTCCCCCAGAAGAACCCGTTGAGGAAGACGAACACGGTGATATTCGCGTTAAGGAATTTGCCCTCAAACCCATGACGGTTGAAGAAGCTATTCTACAAATGAACCTCCTTAACCATACATTCTTCGTTTTTGAAGATCAAGTAACAAGCAAGATATGCGTTACATATAAACGCAGTGACGGCGAATACGGTCTTATCGTTACAAATAAATAATCAAAAAGGTCACGGAATGAGACACCTACCATAAAGGCAGGTTTTGGGCTTCCGAAAAAATGATAAAAGGCACTTGTGGCAATTTTGCCACAAGTGCCTTTATGTTGGTTTTGTCTTTTCTCGGCAGGTAAAATCTGCTTTATGGAAAGCCCTCTTTCGGAGCCTTTTTTTGTATATTCATCAAACCACTCTTACCTTGGCAACGCCTTCGAGAGAAGCAATACGTGCAACCGCTTCTGCGGATGGCACATTGGAAAGGTCGATGAGCGTATATGCGTTTTCGCCCTTAGATTTATTCGTAAGATTTTCGATGTTCAAACCTTCATCGGAAACCGCCGCCGTTATCTTTGTCAAAATCGCAGGGACATTTGCATGAAGAGCGCAAAGACGAGCCACGCCGCTGCGAGGCATATCCACATTCGGGAAGTTTACGCTGTTCTTGATGTTGCCGTTTTTGAGGTAATCGTCAAGCTCTCGCGCCGCCATAAC
>JBGVFW010000396.1:0-2597 GCA_045121315.1 Eubacteriales bacterium | reverse complement strand
CCTTTTCGGTAAGTGGAGGAACAAATGCTATCAAACCGTATAGAATAACCACACAAACGGCAGCAGAAATAACAAAACGGCCGGCAAATTTTAAGATTTGTGCCATAAAGCCATACTCACCTCCTGTAATCCGCGCCCTGTTTGGCAAAAGCAGGGGCTTTTTATATATCTATGACACTATATTTATGGGTTATTTAAGTAATCAACAAACCAAATCGATCAACGACGGTACCATTTCTATAAGCAAACGCACAAAACCGCCAATTACGCCCAGCACCAATGCTCCGCCCGCGGCTTCAGCTATCATTATTCCGTATTCCTCAAATATCTGAACCATATTCGTTTTCCTTTCTTCGCGTAATTCGCGATTTGTATGTCAGAAACATCTCTTGTTCACGTTTACATTAATGAATAGAAGAATTGATCAATGGAAGACCAGCAAGAGAGCGCTATCACCGCCAAAGCTATAATGGCAATAACTTCGCCCATTGTTTCAATGACAAGTTTCATAATAAAGCGCACACTATATAAGAAGCGTGCTCCCTCCTTTGCTTTTATTAAAAAGAGCTCCGTTTATACACAAACAAGCGCAGCAAATTCGTGCAAATTGTTTTATTGTGCGTAAAGCAGAGCTCTTAATGCGAATTAAATGAAAAGTGTAAATTGTCTGAGCTTAAAGAATTTTTTCAACCATGTTCAAAATCATCAACAGTACGTCCACCATCATCACGAGAGAGCCGAAAATCATCGGAACAATGATATACAAGGAGAAGCGAGCCAACTGCTCATCATTTTCAATCTGCTCGGCAGTGGCTTGTAATGCGTTGTTTCGTTTAACAAGACTTAAAACCTGTTGATCTGCATTTTCAAGCCCGTTTTCAGCCAAGGAATAAATCATCATCATCATAGAGTTGACTTGCGGTATATCATAATGTTTACAAAACTCAAGGTAAGGCTCGATGGATGTAGGATTTTTATCAATAGCTTCTACCATCTGTTCCAATTCAAGTTTTATTGCAATAGGAGCCGTTGACACAGATTTTGCCAATGCTACCGGCACTGGGTTGGAAGAACAAAGAAGTGCAAAACGGAGAACCCAACGCGGAAAAACCTTTTCAACCTCTGTTTGCATTCTGATTATCGCGAGTACCGGTTTGATTTTACCCTTAGGTTCTTGATAATACGCAGCAATTGTTTGACGGTCTGCTTCGATTTTTTTCGCATCCGCACTGGAATTATCAGTGATCCAGCTTCTTGTCAGCTTTCGGTTACCAAACAGATACATAATAAACATAACTATCAGCATAAAGCTTGTTGCGATCTGATAAACAATATTGCCGGAGATGTCGCCGCCTAATTCATCGGGAAGAATGTTTGTCATAAACCAACAAACACCAACGGACATAAGTATTGAAATCAGTAATGAAAAGCCTTTTACGGATTGATTTTGTTTAAATTGGTTTGTACGAATATCCCACTCGCGAACGTCTTCCAATAATATTTTCATTGTTGTATCATGGCGTCCGCCGTTTCTTTCAACCGCAATAAGGAACTCATGTAAGTTCTGTACTCTTGCGGAAGGGAAAAATGCTTCGATTTTTCTCAGCGCGATCGCTTCGATATCATCTTCGCCTACACGATTGCGAATAACGTCAATAGCATAGTCAATGGCTTCTCCGATTGTACCGTCCAGAACCAATCGCGTTTCTTCCAACGCTGTCAACAATTTTTGACGTCTTGTGAAAGAGAATATCATTTGCTCAATATATCGCGAGCAATCTCTGAAACGATTTGATTCGTATTTTTTTCTTTGACTGTAATAAATCAAAGACGGAACACACAAGAAGTAAACAATGCAATAGATCAAAATAAAAGGCAGCTTGATGGCAAAAACAAAATGACTTACAAGAGTGATAACCGTAAAAGCAATTAAAATATGTAAGAGAAAACGAGTTAGTTTGTAATCTACTTCACAATCAGATTTAAGCTTATACGGAAGATTTATAAAGTTAAGAAACTTAGCTTTACTTGCCTTCTCTTTTCCCGCCTTTTCAAAACGAGCGTCACCTCGTTTTGCTTTTTTCTTTTTGTATTCTTGAAGTTGGCGAGCCTTTTCTTCTTTTTGCTCACGTTTCTGAAGAGCCATGGCTCTTTTATACAGCTCGGGGGACATACCAATACTTTGGGGATCAAAGTGGTCTGTATTGGAAGTAAGACTCTTTATAAGCTTTAAAGCTTCTCTTTCCTCTTCCAAACGATGCTTGTCAGCCTTTTTCTTTTGCGCCTCAGCTTGTGCGTTAAGCGCTTTTTGCTCTTTAGCCAACTTCTTTTCAGCCAAAGCAATTTCTTTTTCGCGACGTTTTAATTCTTTAGCTTTAGCCTTTTCTTCCGCTTGGATTTGCTTCTGGCGAGCCTTTTCTTCTTTTTGAAGTTGTTTTTGACGAAGCTTTTCTTCCTTGTAAATGTTTGTTTTTTTAGACTTTTCCGTAGCTTCGTTATCGGGTTCCTGTGAATTCTTCTGCTTATTTAAAAAAGCCATAATAATAATTCCTTTCTTTAATATTTATCATCCCAATTTAACAGGGGAATTATCGAAT
>JBGVFW010000395.1:0-1660 GCA_045121315.1 Eubacteriales bacterium | reverse complement strand
CTCATGGGCGAGATAAGCGCGAGGATAGCTTTCGCCGTGGCTAAAAGCAAAGCGAAAAAGGTGCTCATACCGTACAACAAATGCGGCGCGACCGTCGCGGGGACGGAGGACACGCCGCTTTCCGAGCTTGTAAAAAAATGCGCCAAAACAATAGCGGAAATGTGCTGAGGGGGATTTTTTAACGTAAAAAGGTGTGCGATAAATCGCCAATGTCATTGAGTTAATATTCAGGGTGAAAGAACCTCTCACACAGGGAGAGGTGGCACGCTTTTAGCGTGACGGAGAGGGCTTTTGCATCTTAATTTACCCTCTCAGTCAGCTCACGATGACAACTCTCCAAGAGGGCGAGCCCTTGTGTTTCTTATCTTAATGACATTGGATAAATCGCACACCTTTTTACGTTTTCTCGATTATATCCGCGATTTTCGCGCACGCCGTTCCGTCGCCGTACGGGTTTTGGGAGCGAGCCATTTTTGCGTATATTTCTTCGTTTTCAAGCACCTCGGCAAATCCTTGGCGCACGCTTTCAAGCGTGTTGCCGATAAGGCGCACCGTGCCCGCTTCAACTCCCTCGGGGCGTTCCGTCGTCGCGCGCATAACGAGGACAGGCACACCGAACGACGGCGCTTCCTCCTGTATGCCGCCGGTGTCTGTAAGAATAAGATAAGCGCGCCCCATAACGTTGTGAAATTCAAAAACATCAAGCGGCTCTATAAGCTTTACTTGCGGAAAACCGTCGAACGCCGCGTGCGCCGCGCTCTGCACGGCGGGGTTCGGATGTACGGGATAGTCTGCGCAAACATCTGGGTGCGATAAAAGTACCTCTTTTATCGCCGTGAACATTTCTGCCATAGGCGCGCCTATATTCTCCCGCCTGTGTGAGGTGAGAAGCACCATCTTTTTTCCGCAGGAAAAATCGAGAGCGGGGTGGGAAAAATCTTTCTTTACCGTGCTTTTCAGAGCATCAATGACCGTATTGCCCGTGACGAAAACGCGCTCGCGTTTTTTGCTCTCGGCAAAAAGATGCTTTGCTGCGAGCTCTGTCGGAGCAAAATGATAAGAGGAAAGAGCATCCACAGACACCCTGTTAAATTCTTCCGGGTAAGGGGAGGTTATATCGTACGTTCGCAGACCCGCCTCCACATGACCGACGGGTACACCGGCGTAGAACGCGGCGAGCGCGGAGGAAAACGCCGTAGTCGTATCCCCATGAACAAGCAAAAGATCACATTTTTCTTTTTCCAAAACCGCGCGCATACCGCGCATCACTTTTTCCGTAATATCGAAAAGCGTCTGCCCCTCGCTCATAACGTCAAGGTCGTAATCGGGCGCAACTCCGAAAAACGATAGCACAGAGGAAAGCATTTCCCTATGCTGCCCCGTAACACAAACACGCACACAAAGACCTTTGCGCTTTTTCAATTCAAGAACGAGCGGACACATCTTCACCGCTTCGGGGCGCGTACCGAAAACGAGCATTATATTCTTCAAATCAAAGATTCCTTTCCGATTTTTAATTTATTGTTTTTAAAGCCAAATAAAATTATATAGTTATTATACCCGCTTATGTGGGATAAAGCAACAAAAATGCGCCTCTTTTTTGCAAGAGGCGCATTTTTTGTTAAACGTTAAAAAGCAAATATTATAAATACAAGTATCA
>JBGVFW010000394.1:0-6762 GCA_045121315.1 Eubacteriales bacterium | reverse complement strand
TTACCGGTTTCCATGAGCATCCGCATATATTCCGAAAACGCGATTTATCGCGTTTTTTCGTTACATTTTTATCAAAAAATCCTTGTAGAAAAAAACTTAATATTTTTGTAACAATTAAGAGTGAGAAAATCCTTGACTTGGACGACTTATAAGTATAAAATAATTATGTATCATATATACTTTTTTGGAAAGGAGCGGCTATGAAGTTTGAATGGAATAAAAAATATGTCCAAATAATGATCTGCGTTTGTTTGGTCATACTTTTTGCTGTCGCTTGCGTATTCTTCTTTCTGAAAGTCGACGTCGGTGAGAGGCTTAAAGGCATTCTCTCTGTTTTTAACCCCATTTTGTATGGAATCGTGATAGCATACATCCTTAACAGAATCGTAAAGCTGTTTGAAAATAAGGTTTTTGTTTTTCTTGATAAGAAAAAGGAGAAGATGAAGCTGAAACGATCGTTGTCCGTTCTCTGCACCTATATCCTTACTCTTATAGTTTTGACGCTGTTCGTCCTCATTCTTGTGCCTCAAATATGGGCCGGCATCATTGATTTGAAGAATCTTATTCCGTTTTATATTGATGCCGTTCAAAAATGGCTCACGAAAATAGCGGAGCAAAGCGGCGCTTTGTCCGACATTGTTGAAAAAGCGGTAACTTATATCATTGATTTTATAGATAAAATTTACGACCTTATCGAATACATCCTTCCCAAACTCACGGGTATCATCGGAGATGTTGTGGTATTCTTGAAAGACCTCGTTCTCGGTATTATCCTTTCGATATACTTCCTCTTGGAAAAAGAGAAGTTTTTGGCGCAGGGCAAACGCCTTATAACCGCACTTTTCTCGAAAAATAAATCCGAGAAAATTGTGGAAATGGTAAAACGCGCGGACGATTCCTTCGGCGGCTACATCGTCGCCATGGCGTTTGACTCGCTTCTTGTAGGGCTTGAATGTTTCGTCGCGTGCAGTATCGTCGGTATACCGTATTATCCGCTCGTTTCGCTCATAGTCGGCGTTACGAACTTTATCCCGTTTTTCGGCCCGTTCATCGGCGCTATTCCCTCCGCGTTCATCATCTTTATCGTGGACCCGATATCCGTCGTTTGGTTCGTGCTTATCATTCTCGTTATCCAGCAGATCGACGGCAACATAATCGCGCCGAAGATCATCGGCAACCACCTCAACCTTTCTTCCGTTTGGGTCGTTATAGCCATCACGCTCATGTCAGGTCTTTTCGGATTTATGGGCATGATAATCGGCGTGCCGATGTTCTCCCTCATCTATGCGTGGTGTAGCGACGCTATTTCAAACAAGCTCAAAAAGAAAGGGCTCAAATCCGAAACGATAGATTATTTTTCGGACAGCATCGGCAAAGAAATAGAGCTTGAACGCATTGAGGCGGAGGAGAAAAAGGAGAAAAAGCCCTCCATTTTCGCGCGTATCAAGACCATGTTCGTTTGGGTGACGGAGCATGAACACACACAGGAGGCTCAGGTCGAGGAAAAACCGTTGGTAGAAGATTACCTTGAAGAGATCGACAGGGACGAGGTTCCTGCCGCCGCTCCAATATCGGAAGAGCCTGACGCGGAAAAAAGCGAAAAAAAGCACGAATAATAAAAACAAAAAACGCCTAATAATCATAAGATATACCGTGCCCGTGCGAAAACGGGCACGGCAATCTTTGAAAATTTAATATGCGCCCGTAGCTCAGCAGGATAGAGCGACCGCCTCCTAAGCGGTAGGTCGTTGGTTCGAATCCAATCGGGCGCGCCAGGAAAAACACTTGCTTCAGTAAGTGTTTTTTCAACCTATTTCATTTGAAAATAATAAAAATAATATAATTACATAATGATTTATTTTCACGAAAGGAGAAAAACATGGCTGACATTAAAATAAGCGCACTTTGGGAAAGCGGGCATACTATCGCCGAATCAATTTTTGAAGGCGCGGTCTATCCTTGGGAGGTTCTTGCGAAAATATCCGATTTTATCGTGGAGCTTGGCAAAACTCTCCCTGAAGCGGAATATAATCTCGTTGGGGAAAACGTTTGGGTTGCGAAGGACGCGAAAGTTTCACCCTCTGCGACGATAGGAGGACCGTGTATCATCGACCGAGGTGCGGAGGTACGCCATTGTGCGTTTATCCGCGGTTCCGCTATTGTGGGCAAGGGAAGCGTTGTGGGCAATTCCTGCGAGCTTAAAAACTGCATACTTTTCGACGGAGTTCAGGTGCCTCATTTCAACTATGTTGGCGATTCCGTTCTCGGATATAAATCACATATGGGCGCTGGAGCGGTCACTTCCAACGTGAAAAGCGATAAAACGCTCGTTGTTATCAAAAACGAGGGTGAAAATGTACCCACAGAACGCAAAAAAGTGGGCGCTATGCTTGGAGATCTCGTTGAGGTCGGCTGCAACAGCGTGCTTTGCCCGGGCAGTATAATCTGCAAAAATTCCACGGTTTATCCCACGTCATGCGTGCGCGGCGTGGTTGCGGAAAACAGTATATACAAAAAAGACGGCGTTATCGTAAAAAAAATATAAACAGAACGCGTAAAGCGTTCGGAAAGAGGGAAAAATGGGAAGACTTTTTGGAACAGACGGTGTTCGCGGTATAGCAAACAAAGAGCTTACCTGTGAGATCGCAATGCAGCTCGGCCGTGCCATCGCCATGGTTATAGGTCGCGGCAGACATCAAAAATACGGCACCGTCGTGCTCGGCATGGACACAAGACAATCAAGCCAGATGCTTGCAAACGCTATCAGCGCAGGACTTTCCTCTGCGGGCATGGACGTTATAAACCTCGGCGTCGTTCCCACGCCTGCCGTGGCTTATCTTATTGGCAAATATAAGGCTCATGCGGGAATTATGATATCTGCCTCCCACAACCCCAGCGAATTTAACGGTATCAAAGCGTTCAACGATTCGGGTATGAAGCTTGCCGATGAGCTTGAAGAAAGAGTGGAGGAGCTTGTGCTCGACACACCTGAGCTGCTTAAAACGGTCGAACCCGAGCATATCGGCACGGTCACGCACTCTAAAGACGCTCTCAAAGATTATATTGCGCACCTGCGCTCTACCGTCCTCTATTCTCTCGACGGCATAGAGATCGCAGTGGACTGCGCCAACGGTTCTGCTTCCGCAACGGCGGAGGAACTTTTCACCTCTCTCGGTGCAAAATGCCATATGCTTGCCTGCGACCCAGACGGCGTGAACATCAACGAAAATTGCGGCTCCACTCATATAGAGTCTTTGCAGAAATACGTCGTTGAACATGGACTTTTTGCGGGTGTCGCGTTCGACGGAGATGCCGACCGTTGTCTTTGCGTGGACGACAAGGGCAACGTTGTTGACGGCGACATGATAATGGCGATAGTTGCGCTCGATATGAAGGAGCGCGGCAGACTTACGGGCAACGCCATCGTCGGCACGATAGTTACAAACTTTGGTCTTGGCAAATTCTGCGAGGCAAACGGCATCAACTTCTTCCGCACGAAGGTCGGCGACAGATACGTTCTTGAAAAAATGCTTTTGGAGGATTACTATTTCGGTGGCGAACAGTCGGGGCACATTATCTTCCGCGATTTCGCAACGACGGGCGACGGAGAGCTTACTGCCGTACAGCTTCTTTCCGTTTTGCGCCGCAAAGGGCTTAAACTTTCCGAGGCAACACTCGTTATGAAGCAGTACCCGCAGATAACTAAAAATATCACGGCGAACCAGGAGCAGAAGCTCGATTTTTACACGAGCGACCGCGTGCGCGAAATTTTAGACGAAGCAAAGGCAACGCTCGGCAAAACGGGCAGAGTTGTCGTTCGCCCCTCGGGTACGGAGCCTCTTATCCGCATAATGGCAGAGGGCGACGACCTCGATCTTGTTGAAAAAATAGTGGATGGTATGGCGAGAGATATTTCGGAGGCGCTTGCTTAAAAACTTTCACTTAAATTTTGTATGAAAGGCGCTTTGCCGCAGAAAAGTTACCATGCTTTTTTTTGCGGCAAAGCATTATTTGTTATGTGTGGAATAATCGGTTATACGGGAACAAAACCTTGCCGCACGCGTTTGCTTTCAGGGCTTTACGCGCTCGAATACCGCGGATATGATTCCGCGGGTGCGGCTTTTTTTGAAAACGGATCAGTAAACATCGTCCGTTCGAAGGGCGGAATTGCAAAGCTTGAAGAAAAGCTCTCCTCTCTTGGTGAGTCGAACTCCTTTTGCGGTATCGCACATACGCGCTGGGCAACGCACGGAGAACCCTCGGAGCGCAACGCACACCCACACCGCGCGGGAAGCGTGACGCTCGTTCACAATGGAATTATAGAAAATTACAGGGAGATAAAAGCTGAACTTTCCTCTCTCGGTTACGAATTTTCCTCCGACACAGATACGGAAGCCGCGGCGGCACTTCTCGATTTTTATTACAAAGAAGAAAAAAATCCGCTGCACGCTATTTCTCATGCGATTTCATACCTGCGCGGGTCTTACGCTTTCGGAATGATATTCGACGGCAGGGAGGGGGAAATATACGTCGCGAAGAAAGACAGCCCGCTGCTTCTTGGTGCGGGAGAGGACGGCAATTTTATCGCTTCCGACATCACGGCGTTTTTGTCGTATACTAAGAAATATATCATGATGAACGACGGTGAGATCGCACGAGTAACGTCAGAGAAAACAGAGGTATTCGACCTCTCTCTTGCGCTTGTTTCAAAAGAGGTTCAGACGGCTCGGTTTGACGCCTCGGCGGCGGAAAAGGGCGGTTACGCTCACTTTATGCTCAAGGAAATACACGAGGAACGGGCAGCTGTGGAACGCACGCTAGGCGCGCGAGTGAAAAACGGATTGCCGTTTTTCGGCGCACAGGGACTTGACGAAGAAAAGCTTAAAGCTCTTTCCTCCGTGCATATCGTCGCGTGCGGCACGGCGATGCACGCGGGGCTTTACGCGAAATTTATGATAGAGAAATTTTTGCGTATACCCGTTTTCGTGGAGATAGCGTCCGAATTTCGCCATTGCGATCCTATTTTGGAAAATAATACAGCGGTGCTCGTTATCTCCCAATCGGGCGAAACGGCGGATTCTCTCGCCGCAGTAAGGCTTGCGAAGCAGCGCGGAGTTTATACGCTTGCGTTCGTAAACGTGATCGCTTCCACCATTGCGCGCGAAGCGGACGACGTTATCTACACTTACGCAGGCCCCGAGATCGCCGTGGCGAGCACGAAGGCATACACGGTGCAGACCGCGCTTCTGGGGCTTTTCACGGTATACCTCGGCATTTTGCGCGGAGCCGTCACGGAAGAAGAGGCTAAGCGTTACACAAGTGTTTTCTGCGAGGAAATGCCGCGAAAGCTCGACGAAGTTATCGTGCGCGAACGCGAGATAGAGGAAACGGCAGAAGAGATCGCCTCCCACGAGCATATGTTTTTTATCGGCAGAGGAGTAGATTCGTACATCGCTATGGAAGGCGCGCTCAAGCTCAAAGAAATATCGTATATCCACGCAGAGGCGTATTCCGCAGGCGAGCTTAAACACGGGACGATATCGCTTATAACGGACGGCGTACCGGTTGTGACGCTTGCAACACAAAGCGGCACGGCGGAAAAGACCGCGAGCAATATGCGCGAAGTCATGGCGCGCGGCGGCGATATTTATCTTATCGCAGGAGAAGGGCTTTCCACAGATGGGGCGAAGCGCAAATTCGTACTTCCCTCGGCAGACGAGGTCATAAGACCCATTTTAGCCGCGACCGTAACACAGCTTTTGGCGTATCATGTTGCGTGCGCGCGCGGCTGTGAGGTGGATAAACCGAGGAACCTTGCAAAATCCGTAACGGTAGAATAAAACGAAACTCCCGCAAGGGAGTTTCGTTTTATTCTGCGTTACGGCAAGAAAAACGCTTTGCAAAAGCGTTTTTATAGGAAAAGAACGCTATGCGTTCTTTAAAACTAATTATATCAGTTTCTTTCTTTATCTGAAAGAAAAAAACTTGGAAAAAGAGGCAGGAAACCTTGCAGGTTTATCGCTTGTGAGGCTGAAAGCTTTGGACGGTTCGGCTTCCCGCGAAGGCAGGCATCGCGGAACCTCGCCGAGGTCCGTCAAGTTCTGACTTGCGGTGAAAGCGCGTGTTGATATATCAAAAATTATAATAAGACAATTCACGCGCTTAAACTTAAATTCGCTATTGAATGACCTGCGACGCGGTTCCGATAGATTTTTGCGAAGTGAAAATCTATCGGGGAGTCGCAATCGCCCTTGCTTTTCCTCCGCACAAGCGGGCAAAGCGAAGGGCTTTTTTCTCTTTTTGCAACTTTTTCTCAAAAGTGAGAAAAAGTTGAATACAATAATTTAAAGAACGCCGTGGCGTTCTTTACCACACAGAAATATTACAAAAACGCTTTAAGCGCGTTTTTGTAATATTTCTGTGTCTTTTTCAATATATTTTTCTATAAAGAAAAAAATATATTTGGAGGACACCAAAATGAGCAACATTTACCGCGACATAGCCACACGTACGTCGGGGGACATTTACATAGGCGTTGTCGGCCCCGTCAGAACGGGCAAATCTACATTTATAAAAAAATTCATGGAAACCATAATCGTTCCGAACATTCCGAATGAATACGACAAAAAGCGCGCGAAGGACGAAATGCCGCAGTCTGCGGCGGGAAAGACCGTTATGACGACGGAACCGAAATTTATTCCCGACGAGGCGGTGAACGTAACGCTTGACGGCGGGGAAGAGTTTTCCTGCAAGATGATAGAC
>JBGVFW010000393.1:0-18721 GCA_045121315.1 Eubacteriales bacterium | reverse complement strand
AAGTGGGTTTCGTTAGGACTTCCCGAAAAGGGAAACAAACGCAAAGCGGAAGCGGAACTTTTAAAGCTACGCTCTGAATTTGAAATTCCGCAGGAAGCGGGAGAGTTAAGCGGCGATATGTTATTTGCAGATTATTTGCTTGAATGGTTGGAGATTGCAAAAGGAAGATTGGCGATTGCAACATACGGTTCCTATGCAAGTATGATAAAATATCCCATCGGTCCTTATTTCCGCAAAAAGAAGTTTAAGCTCCGTGAATTGGAAGCAAGGCACTTGCAAATGTTTTACTCTGAGATGCTTAAAAAGGTAAAATCCAATACGGTTATCCATTATCACGCCATTATTCATTCAGCTCTTAAGTATGCGGTCAAAACCGATATGCTGATTCAAAACGTGGCAGACAAAGTGGATCGCCCAAAGAAGAACGATTTTCAGCCTGTATTTCTATCGGCTGATGAAATGCAGGAAATGTTTGAAGCTCTCCGAGGGACAAAACTGGAACTGCCGGTATTGGTTGCCGCTTTTTACGGTTTTCGGCGAGGCGAAGTGTTAGGACTGAAATGGGATGCTATTGACTTTGAGCGAGGCACAATTTCTGTTAAAAGAACGGTTACAAGCGTTAACATCGACGGAAAATGCCAGGATATCGAAAAGCAGTCTGCAAAAACAAAATCCAGTTTGAGAACACTTCCTTTGGTCGGTAGCTTCAAGGACTACTTAATGCAAGTCAAAGAAGCGCAAGAACTCAACAAGAAAATCTGCGGGAACTGTTATAACTACCAATATGATGGATTTGTTTTTGTGGATGAAATGGGCGAACGTATGAAATCCAATTATTTAACCTGCTCATTCCCTAAGTTCTTGGAAAGGCACGGACTGAAAAGAATGCGCTTTCACGATCTTCGACACAGTTGTGCGAGCTTACTGCTTGCCAACGGTGTACCCTTAAAGCACATTCAAGAGTGGTTAGGTCATTCGGATTTTTCTACAACGGCAAATATTTATGCTCACCTTGATTACAGTTCAAAGATTTCTTCGGCACAGGCAATGGAAAACGGACTTGTAATGCCTGAGAACGGTAGTTTTGAAAGCAAATGGAAAACAATTGATAACGAGAAGTGATTTTGAAGAAGTGTTCAAGAAAAAAGCCTGCAAACAGGCTTGTTTACAGGCTTTTTGGCGGAGAGTTAGGGATTCGAACCCTAGGTTCCTTTAGGGAACACATCATTTCGAGTGATGCACCTTCGACCTCTCGGACAACTCTCCACGAGTATATTTCAATCTGTTTTTCCAACCAATAAAAATTCATTCAAAAAACTTTTGGGAAGAAAAACAGGAAAGAAAACTAAAAATTATTCGATTTTCAAGTTTGAAAACCCCAATAAAATCAAGGCTTTTCTACGGACGAAACTGCCAAATGGTCTTAAATTTTCGAGTCAGCCCCGTTATGACCACTTCGATACCTCTCCGTGTAAAAAATATTCAGTTTTTGGAGAAAACAACATGATTTCGAGTCAGCCCCGTTATGACCACTTCGATACCTCTCCGTATTAACTTAATGATAAAAAATTATACCATATCTTATGCGGTTTGTCAAGGAAAAACTGTGGCGAAAAAAATCAGTATTTGCCGAAAAGCAAATACTGATGAAATTTTTATTCAAAATCGAGGATCTCACTCAGTATGTAGTTTGATATCATCATGCCGCGGCGGGAAAGACGGTAGCCGTTCGCTGTGCGTATAACGAATTTATCCTTCAAGAAGCGTTCGAGCTTTGAACCGTATTTTTCATCGAAATTCTCTTCAAAACGGCGCGCATATTCCGCCGTATTGATGCCCGCGCGCAGTCTGAAGCCGACCATTACGTATTGCGTGGCTATCTGCGCTTTATCGAGCGTTTCCTTCGATTCAAGGAGCGCTTGCTCGTCGTCCACACAGGAAATAAATCTGTCCACGTCGCGCACGTAAGAATATATCGTGTCGCCGAGGAAAGAGTATGCCGCGGGGCCGAAGCCTATGTAATCGCTGCACGTCCAATATTTTATATTGTGATGGCAGGCGAAATTTTGCTTTGAAAAATTGCTTATCTCATACTGAATATATCCGTGGTCGTCGAGCTTCTTACAGGATTCCATGTACATTTCATACTGCGCATCATCGTCGGGGAGTGCTTTTTTTATTTCTGGGTCTTTCCCAAAAGGTGTGTTGTCCTCAATTTTAAGACCGTAGAATGAAATATGCTCCGGAGACATCGAAATAACGTAATCAAGCGTCGCTTCGAGAGAAGCCTTCGTTTGGTTTGGCAGGGCATAGATGAGGTCTATGTTGATGTTGTCAAAACCCTCCATTCGTGCGAGCATGAAGGAATTTTCAAATTCCTCGCGCGTATGTATGCGCGAAAGCTTTTCAAGCTCTGTGTTATCCGCGCTCTGCAAGCCGAGGCTCAAGCGGTTTATGCCCATTGCGCGGTATGCGGCGAGCTTCACGCCATCAAGTGTGCCGGGGTTTGCCTCCATGCTTATTTCCGCATCGTCCGAAACATTGAAAACGTCGTAAACGGTTTCCAAAATCTTTTCGAGGTACACGGGCGGGAGCAGGCTCGGAGTGCCGCCGCCGATGTATATTGTGTCAACTATTCGGTTTTTTGCCACCTGCTTTTTGGAGCGTATCTGGCTTACGAGAGCAAGCGTGTAATCTCGCATTGAGTCCGTGTTTGTAACGGAGTAAAAATCGCAATAGGCGCATTTTCGCGCACAAAAAGGAATGTGGATATATATACCTAAACTTTTGTTTTGAGAAGCCATTTGTTACATTCCTTTCTTGTTTACCTCTTACGGCACGCAAAACGTGACGGAAGAGTCTTTAATGTTTTATAGGTGTTTATTCTTCGTCGAGTTTAAGGACAGCCATGAATGTTTCGGGCGGCACTTCTACCGAGCCGAGCTTTCTCATGCGCTTTTTGCCCTCTTTCTGTTTTTCAAGAAGTTTTTTCTTACGCGTAATATCGCCGCCGTAGCATTTCGCAAGAACGTCTTTACGCATGGCGCGAACGGTTTCTCGGGCGATTACTCTGCCGCCGATAGCTGCCTGAACGGGAACTTCAAAAAGCTGGCGCGGGATATTGTCGCGCAGTTTTTCAACTATCTTTCTGCCGCGCGAATACGCCTTGTCTGCGTGAACGATAAAGGAGAGCGCGTCCACAACTTCGCCGTTGAGCAGCACTTCAAGCTTCACAAGCTTGCTTTCAAGGTAGCCGTCAAGCTCGTAGTCAAGGGAAGCGTAGCCTTTGGAGCGGCTCTTGAGCGCATCGAAGAAATCATAGATGATCTCGTTGAGAGGGAGGATATAGTGAAGCTCCACGCGCGTATTGTCGAGGTACTTCATATCCTTGTAATCGCCGCGGCGATCGCGGCAAAGGTCCATGATACCGCCCACATAATCTGTGGGAACGATGATGCTCGCTTTAACGACGGGCTCTTCCGCAACGGCTATCTGGTCGGGCTCGGGATAGTTGGCGGGGTTATCAATAAAGATAACGTCGCCGTTTTTGAGCGTGAGCTTATAGATAACGCTTGGCGCCGTCGTTACGAGGTCGAGGTTGAACTCGCGTTCCAATCGCTCCGCGATAATTTCCATATGGAGAAGTCCCAAAAATCCACAGCGGAAGCCGAATCCGAGCGCGATACTCGTTTCGGGCTCGAACGTAAGCGCCGCGTCGTTGAGTTGGAGCTTTTCAAGCGCGTCGCGCAGGTCGGGGTATTTCGCGCCGTCCGCGGGGTAAATACCCGCGTAAACCATTGGCTGTGCGGCGTGGAAACCCGGAAAAGGTTCTGCCGTGGGGTTGGTGTCATCTGTAACTGTGTCGCCCACGCGTGTGTCCGCAACGCTTTTGATGCTTGCAGTGATATAGCCAACCTCACCTGCGGAAAGCTCGTCTGCGGGAACAAGACCGAAAGCGGACATATATCCGACTTCGACTGTGTCGAACGTTGCACCCGTGTTCATAAGGCGAATTTTCGTCCCCGCACGCAGTTTGCCGTGCTCAACGCGGACGTAGATAACTACGCCGCGATAGGAATCGTAATAAGAGTCGAAGATGAGCGCTTTGAGCGGCGCGTTTTCGTCGCCGGATGGAGCGGGAATATCCGTTACGATCTTCTCAAGGATATCTTCGATATTAAGCCCTGTCTTGGCGGAAACTGCGGGGCAATCCTCTGCAGGAATACCGATAACGTCCTCAATCTCCTTGCGTACGCCGGGAATATCGGCGCTGGGAAGGTCTATTTTGTTGATGACGGGAATTATCTCAAGGTTTTCGTCAAGTGCAAGGTATGTGTTTGCGAGCGTTTGCGCTTCAATCCCCTGCGTTGCATCAACAACGAGAAGCGCGCCTTCACACGCGCCGAGAGAACGCGAAACTTCGTAGTTAAAGTCGACGTGTCCGGGTGTGTCGATAAGGTTAAATTCGTACGTTTCGCCGTCTTTTGCTTTATAATTTAGCTTAACGGCGCGCGCTTTTATAGTGATACCGCGTTCGCGCTCGATATCCATGTTGTCCAATATCTGGTCTTCCATGTCGCGCGTGGCGATACTTTGTGTTTTTTCAAGAATTCTGTCGGCAAGGGTGCTCTTGCCGTGGTCTATGTGTGCTATGATCGAAAAATTTCGTATTTTTTCCTGTCTTGTCATGTGTTTCCCCGAAAAGAAAAAATTTAATATATACTATTATAAATAATAGTATACCACGATATATGTTTTTTTTCAACTCTTTTTTTACGTACGGCAAACGCACAAATATTTTCATTTTTGACACATTTATTATTGAAAAAATACATAAAAACATTTATAATAAAAGTAGAAAATATTGTATTCTTCGGAATACGGAAAGAAGAGTGAATAACATGAACAAATTTGTACTTAACGAAACATCTTACCACGGCGCGGGCTCTATCTCCGCAGTTCCTGCAGAGATCACGGCGCGCGGCTTCAAAAAAGCTTTCGTTGCAACAGACCCTGACCTCGTTAAATTTGGCATCGCGCAGAAAGTAACGGATCTTCTTGAAAAAGACAATATCGAATATGCTCTTTATACTGATATCAAGGCTAACCCCACGATTGAAAACGTTCAGAATGGAGTTAAAGCGTTCAAAGATTGCGGCGCAGACTGCATCGTTGCTATCGGCGGCGGTTCTTCCATGGACACGGCAAAAGCTATCGGTATCATCATCACGAACCCTGAATTTGCAGACGTTCGTTCTCTTGAAGGCGTTGCTCCCACAAAGAATCCTTGCGTTCCAATCATCGCAGTTCCCACAACAGCAGGTACAGCGGCAGAAGTTACTATCAACTACGTTATCACAGACGTTGAAAAGAAACGCAAATTTGTTTGCGTAGACGTTCACGATATCCCTGTTGTTGCAGTAGTTGACCCCGATATGATGTCCTCTATGCCTAAAGGACTTACAGCCGCAACAGGTATGGACGCGCTTACACACGCAATCGAAGGCTACATCACAAAAGGCGCTTGGGAACTTTCCGATATGTTCCACATCAAAGCTATCGAAGTTATTGCAAAGAGCCTTCGCGGCGCTGTTGAAAACACAGCTGAAGGCAGAGAAGGCATGGCTCTCGGTCAGTACATCGCAGGCATGGGATTTTCCAACGTTGGTCTTGGCGTAGACCATTCCATGGCTCACACACTCTCTGCATACTATGATACACCTCACGGTAAGGCTTGCGCTATTCTTCTCCCCACTGTTATGGCATATAATGCTGAATACACAGGCACAAAATACCGCGATATCGCTATCGCTATGGGCGTTGAAGGCGTTGAAGCTATGACACAGGACGAATACAGAAAAGCAGCCGTTGACGCAGTTCGCAAGCTCGCGGAAGATGTTGGTATTCCTACAACTCTCAAAGGCATCGTTAAAGAAGAAGATATCGAAAAACTCGCGCTCGACGCATACAACGATGCTTGCCGTCCCGGCAATCCCAGAGAAACAAGCGTTGAAGATATCAAAGCTCTTTACAGAAGCTTGATGTAATCTGTTTGTTATAAGAAAAAATCCCTCTTAATGAAGTGTACCCCGAAAGTTAGAAACTTTTGGGGTACATATCATAATTTGGGATTTTTTGTATTTAGCAAAGTTGATTTTATAGCAAAAAGACTCTCCCTTTGGGAGAATAGAAAGCCAACCGGAAGGAGACTGCGCCGCAAGGGCACTTTTTTAATTCTTTTTCATTTGTTCGTTTATGCGGGATTCGATCTCACTTGCGGAAATGTTAAGCGCGGCGGAAAGCTCACCGAAAAGGGCACGGCGCGCTACCTTGTCGAATTCCGTGTCCGTATCGGACATACGCTTTTTCTCGGTATTGCCTTTGCTTTTGCGGTAATGGATAGTTTTGATGACCATTGCGAGAGATTCGGGCGTGCCGTTTCTCATAGCGTTTCTGTATTCCTCACGACGTTGTTTTTCGTTTACTATCTCAATAAGCGGCAACGTTGCAACGGAGGATATGAGTGATTCTGCTTCGTTCTCCGTCATAAGCGGGCGGAGCATGACCTTATCGTTGTTTACAGGAGCGTAAATTATTGTACCTGTGTTAAAATCGCTCGGTTCGAGCACATAGAACATTCTGTCGTCGTTCTTGTCAAAAGGAGAGCGGCATATATCGTTCACTTTGCAGACGCCTGCTGTTCCGTAATATACTGTTTCGCCTTTTTCAAACATACTATATTTCCTTCCAAATATTATATATATTATATATAATATTTTAGCATAAAAAACAAATTTTGTCTAAGGCAGTTTTTAACAAAATAATTCAAATTTTCTGCGCCATATGCGACATTTTTTGCTATATATCAAATTTGGTTTTGCTTGGTCATCTCCTTCCACGCGCGCGGAAGCATCTTCACCGTGTCGCCCGCCGTCATAGCGATATCCGTGTTTTCCTCTGCGGCAAGCTCGCCCGCCACACCTGCGATGTACGCACCGAGTGCGACCGTCAGCGGTGTGCAGTCCGTATATCCCAAAAGTCCCACCAAAATGCCCGAAAGCACGTCGCCGCTGCCTGCCGTCGCCATGCCGGCGCATCCTCTGTCTGTGATGTAGATGTTTTCACCATCTGTAACGATCGTCGCAGGACCTTTGAGAAGAAGTATCACACCGTATTCGCACGCAAATGCTTTTGCACACGCGACGGGGTCACTTTCTATTTCCGCACGCGTAAGTCCAGAAAGTCTTTCAAATTCTTTGATATGCGGCGTAAGAACCACGCGGCATTTTGTTGTTTTGAGGATGTTTTTATCCATTTTCGAAAGCGTATTCAGTCCGTCTGCGTCGATGAGAAGAGGGAGTTCCTTTTCCGAGAGAATATAGGAAAGTATTTTTTCGTTTTCATCGGAAGTCCCCCAGCCCATACCTATGGCAAGGGAAGCAATTCTATCGGTAGCTATGCCGATGCTTGCTTTATTGAAAATGATGTGACCGTCCTTGTCTGCAAGAGGGCAGAGTATGTTTTCAAGCAACTGCGCCGAAACGCTTGCCGAAATACTCTGCGGCACGATGAGCTTTGCCACGCCGCAACCCGCGCGAAGCGCTGCCATGCCCGCAAGCTTTACCGCACCCGAATATTCCGCGCATCCGCCCAAAATGCCAACGTAACCGTAAGTTCCCTTATGGGAATAATTTTTGCGCTTTTTTATAAACGGTAGAAAATCCTCGCGCTCGCAGAGGAGTGCGTATTCGCCGCGGATATCAATACCGATATCAATGTTTTTCTTAGTTTTCATAACGTCTTTTGCCATTCCGAGAAAATGACCCTGCTTATACGTGCCGATGGATACCGTGAGGTCGGATATAACGCATTTCTCTGCAAGGCCGCTGTCGGAATCAAGCCCGCTGTTTATATCCGCGGAAATAACAAAACTACCGCTTGCGTTGATCTTGTCTATGGCGTCCGCCGCCGCGCCGCGGACTTCGCCCGAAAAACCTGTTCCCAATATACAGTCAACTATTATATCAAACTCGGAAAAATCCGTATTTTCTCCGCACATCTGCGTTTTCACGCCTAGCAAGGCGCACATATCGAAATAATATTTTCCGTCGGGTGAAAACTTTTCCGAAACTCGGAAAACAGTTACGTCTACGCCCTCATGAAAAAGGAGCTTCGCCAAAACGTATCCGTCGCCAGCGTTGTTGCCGCTCCCGCAGACGATGGCTATCTTGCCGTGAAAATTGAAGCTTTCTTTAATTCCCATGCCTGCGCGGAGCATAAGCTCCTTTGAATCCGTTATATTTTCGCAGGTATACGCGTCGCTTTCACGCATGATGCGAGATGAAACTATTTTTTGCATATCGAACACTCCCTTGTTTTTGGTAATTATATAATATCACATATTGAATGCTTTTTAAATAGAGGGGAGTTTTTTTGTTATGAGATTTTTTGGGGTAAAAATTTAACATCTACATTATAGATTATTCCTTGAAATAATGGCGCTTTTGTAGTAAAATAACTTTATACGGGCGCATATGCTCGCACAATCACTTTGCAAAGGAGTAAAAAACAATGATAGAAAAAGAAGTCGCCGAAATACGCCGCCGTTTCCGCGCGGACAGAACGAACATAAACCATGTTCGCGGCATCTTTGTAAATGAGAAGAAAGAGATCGTTTCCGAATTCAACCAATCTCTTGGTATGCTCTCCGAAGAAGAAGCGGGCGCGATACTCACAGTTATCAAAAAAACTCTTTCCGGTACCCTTGGAAAGAATCTTATAGATATTTCATTTTCCGCACAGCAGGTGCTTGAAAGCGAGGAACACAAGCTTCTTTCCGCTTTGCGCTCCACGGAGCTTAAAGACGACGAAAAGGTTCACGCTTTCTACGACAAAGCCATTTCCGCAATAGAGATGGAGGGCAACTACCTTTTGATGATGGCGTACGATTGCTATGACGTTTTCTCAAAGGGCAAGGACGGAGAGGACGACGTTGATTCCTCCTCATCTTTCTCCTACGTGATCTGCTGCGTATGTCCCATAAAAGCCTCCAAATATTCGCTCACATATTACATACATGAAAACAAGCTCCGTAACGTTTGCGAGGACGCTGTCGTGTGCGCGCCGGAATTTGGCTTTATGTTCCCCACGTTTGACGACAGAGCGACGAATATTTACAAAGCACTCTATTATTCCAAAAACACGTCCGACAGCCACAAGGCGTTTGTTGACGCCGTTTTTAATACAGAGCTTCCAATGCCCGCGACAGAGCAGAAGGAAACATTCAATTCCTTGCTTGCCGAAACGGTTGCGGAGGATTGCAGTTATGACGTTGTTGAGTCCGTTCACGTTGAGCTTTCCAACATGATAGATACGCACAAGGAAAACCGAGAGGAAGAACCGCTCGTTATCTCCAAAACGACTGTGAAGGATATACTTACCTCCTGCGGTGTTACGGAGGAACACGTTACGGAATTTGACAAAAAATATGACGAGGCGTTCGGTGAAAACGCAGAGCTTGCCCCGCAGAATATCATCGACCGCAACAATTTTCAGCTTCGCACGCCCGACGTTATCGTTAAGGTCGATCCTGCGAAGAGCGACGTTGTGGAAACTCGCGTTATCGACGGCACGAAATACATTCTCATTCGCGCAGACAACGACGTTGAAGTAAACGGCGTAAACATAAAAATCAAAAAATAAAGGAGTAATACCGAAATGAACAACAGCGTGAAATTTGATATGCACGAAGTAGGAAAAAACCGCCTAGCTCCCAGGGCGTTCTATTTTCCCTATTCTTCAAAAGAAAAAGCTATCGCAGGCGATATTACCGAAAACGAGAACTATATGCTTCTTTCCGGAACTTGGGATTTTGCGTATTTTGAAACGGAGCTTGAGCTCCCCGAAAATATCGCGGATATTGCGTACAGTGCCACACTTCCTGTACCCTCTTGCTGGCAGTGTTTTGGGTACGGTCAGATACAGTATACAAACGTAAACTATCCCATTCCGTTCGACCCGCCCCATGTTACTTTCGAAAACCCTGTTGGTGTTTACCACAGAAAATTTGATTATGCAAAGAAAAACGCAAAACAGTACCTCATGTTCGACGGTGCTTGCTCCATGTTTGAAGTTTTCGTAAACGGCAAGTACGTCGGTATGTCAAAAGGCTCCCGCCTTTCCGCGGAGTTTGACGTTTCCGATTTTCTTGTAAACGGCGAAAATGATATCGCAGTTAAGCTTTATACATACAGCGACGCTACTTACCTTGAAGACCAGGACTGCTTCCGCTACAACGGCATCTTCCGCGACGTATATATCCTCGACCGCCCCGCAGACCATGTAGTTGACTTCTTTATCCACACGAAAAACAACGGCACCGTTACCGTTGACATAGACAAAGATGCAAAATGGACGGTCATGAGCGCGGACGGCGAAGTTTCTTACGGAGAAAGCGTAAAAGACCCGCTTCTTTGGAACGCGGAGCAGCCCAACCTTTACGGCTTGCTTATAGAATATAACGGCGAATTTATCTTTAAAAAATTCGGCTTCCGCGAGCTTTCCGTTTCCGATAAGTGCGAGCTCCTTGTAAACGGAGTTCCCGTTAAGCTCAAAGGCGTTAACCACCACGACACTCACCCCGCCAAAGGCTACGCCATCACGCCTGACGAAAACCTCCACGACCTTCTCATGATGAAGGCGGCGAATGTAAACTGCGTGCGTACGTCCCATTACCCCAGCATTCCCTCATTCTATGAAATGTGCGATGAGATCGGCTTCTACGTTGTTGATGAATGTGATCTTGAAACGCACGGCGTTGAGCTTGCCGTAAAAGGCTTGGACGGCGAGCGTGAGGACATAGGTTATGTTCTCTCCGGCAACCCGGATTGGCTTCCCGCATATTTGGACAGAATGGAACGCACGCTTGAAAGAGATAAAAACAGCCCCTGTGTTATCATGTGGTCGCTCGGCAACGAGTCACATTTCGGTGAAAACCACAGAGCAATGGCAAAATGGACGAAACAGCGCGACCCCGAACGGTTTGTTCACTATCAAGGTACTGCTTCAAAAATATGGTTTGCTCCCGAAAGCGAAAGAGAAGGTATCTACCACGACGAATGTGTTGACATTTGCAGTGAAATGTACAGCTACATCAAAAAAGATATGTACAAATGGAGCTATCCGAACCCCATTTTTGAAGAAGGCGAAAACTACCACAAAGACCCCCGCCCGTTCTTCCTCTGCGAATATTCGCACATGATGGGAATGGGCCCCGGCGGACTTGAAGACTATTGGGATATGTTCTATAAATACCCTCGTCTTATCGGCGGCTGCGCTTGGGAATGGGCAGATCACGCGGCGATCCTTCCCGACGGTAACTACGGTTATGGCGGTGATTTCGGTGATTTCCCGAACGACAAAAACTTCTGCTGCGACGGTATAGTTTCTCCCGACAGAACGCCTCACCTCGCTTACGATATCCTCAAAAAAGCGCAGGAACCCGTTAAGATTACCTGGAAAGACGAAAAGGCGGGAATCCTTGCCGTCCGCAACACGCTCGATTTCGTTTCCACGGAAGACCTTTTCGATATAACTTATGAAGTTGTAAGCGGCGAAGAAGTCCTTGCCGCTGGCAAACTTGACGTTTCCGTTCCTGCTCACGCGACGGTCGAAACTTGTATCGGCGCGATGCCCGAAAAGACGAGCGACAAATGCTTCATAAACTTCGACGTTTACTATAAAGAAGAAACGATGTTCTCGGAAGCGGGTTATTCTGCAACGCAGATACAGCTCCCTGTTTCGACAGTTATCGAAAAAGTGGAAGATACTCACGCAAGTGTTGCTACGTCGGTTAATGTATCCGGCAGATACGCGTACATCACGTCGAGCGAGGCAAATATCACTCTCGACCTTGCGAAAGCCTCCTTTACCTCTATTGTAAAAGACGGCAAGGAAATGCTCTCCGCTCCCTCACGCATCACGGTTTGGCGAGCACCCACGGACAACGATATGAACAACGTTCGCCGTTGGGATTCCGATTATCTGCGCTATACGACTTATGCGACAAAGAGCTTCTCCGCAGAAGAAAAAGACGGAAGCGTCGTTATCAAGATGAACGGCATCGTTTCGCCTAAGGCAAGAACGCCGCTCTTTGACCTCGACGTTGAAGTGACGGTAAACGGCGGCAATATCGGCGTGAAATTCCACGGTGTAAGACCCGAACGCAACTTTGTTGACCAGATTCCGAGGTTCGGTATGCTCTATGAGTTCACAAAGGAATTTGAAGATATCAAATACGCCGCATACGGTCCCACTTCATGCTATATTGACATGAGAGCACACACATACTACGGCGTGTACAGCTCCACGGTAACGGACGAATTCGAGCCCATGATAAAACCGCAGGAATGTGGCAACCACATTGGAGCTGATATGCTCACGCTTATCGGTAGCAAGAACGAAGTGAAGTTCACGGGCGACGGATTTGATTTCTCCGCGCTCCACTTCACGCCCGAAATGCTCACGGATGCAAAACATATCCACGAGCTTGAACCTACGGAAAATTCCGTCGTTATCATTGCTTACAAGAATAATGGTATCGGCACGAACTCCTGCGGTCCTCGCCTTCCCGAAAAATATAAATTCAACGACAGAGAATTCACTTTCGAATATGAAATGAACGTATAAGATACAAAAAAATCCACCATAAGGTGGATTTTTTTTGTATAGTCTTTACTGTAATTTCCGAAATATATTACGCTGATTTTTGCTACGAACTATATCAATAAAGTCTGATGTCGAGATCAGCTTCTTCTCCGATGTATTTGCATTCAAAATATGCAATAAGTTCGGGGGTCAGGATATTTTTCCTTAACAAAATATTTTTACACTGTGGATTGAATATTAGCACGAGCAGGAAGGATGTGAACTGTGACCACGTCATTCTGTACTTGCCGCATTCGATCATGCTGAGCCTTATGCGAGAAACGCCTGTTCTTTCACCGAAATCATTCTGCGAAAGGCAGAGGATTTTGCGGAGGGCGGGAAGAGCTTCTGCAAGAGCATCTTTCAGTTGATTTTTTGTTTCTTCAGATAACGAAACGATTTGTTTGCTTTTTTTCATAAATACCTCTCATAAAAGACACTGGTAATATATATTTTCAGATATTTCTGTAAAGTGCGTTAAAAAGTTCGCGGGCACGGTCGTCTTTGCCGTTTAGGTGCAGATAACCGAATAAGGCTTCCATGCCTGTGGCGCGATGATATTCAACGGCGCTCGCCCTTTTGGGCTTGCCGCTGACTTTGTGGTTTCTGCCAAGGCGATAAATCGCCTCTTCCTCCTCTGTTAAAAGAGGGAGCAGTTCGTTCACTTTTGCGCTTTGTGCTGGCGCGCAGACGATCTTCTGCGCCATAGCGGAAAGCTTCCCCGTGCTTGTTTCGCCGGAGGAAGTCAGCATTTCACGCACCAAAAGCTCCAGCACTCCGTCGCCTATATAAGCGAGGATCAGAGCGTCATACTGTACGTTCATTTTTTCTCTCCGTTCGATTTCTTTTTGGTAAATACAAGCCATTTGCTCGTTATGTAGTTGATGATGATGACTGCGATGGAAATGATGAGCTTGGCAAACCACGGGTTGGAAACCTGCACAAGCGCATAATCGCCGGAAAGTAGGATATCTCCTAAAATGGAAATAACGAGCGTTATTACACGGGAACCGAAAAACTTTATAAATTCCACAGACGTTTTTTCATCGGTTGGTTTAAAAACGAGCAGTTTGCTTGCAAAATAAGAGAATATTACAGCCGCGAACCATGCGATGGAATAGGAAAGAATGTTGGGGGATATCCTTTGCAGAAATTCACCGCCCACGCTTGGTACGAAAAGCACAAAAAGCGTATAGACCAACCAATCTACAACTGTTGTCAGCACGCCGACGCCGAGGTACATTATTTGCTCCTTGAACTTTGTGAGATGCAGAAATCCCAGAACCGCGTCTGCTATCTTGTTTATAAATTTAACCATTATTCGTCCTCCTCGGACAATGAATTAAAAGCCTTGTAAAACTCATCTTTTGAAATGAGCGTGTTCACTGCGTAAATGAGCGAACTGCAAGAAATGATTGAGGGAAGACCCAGCGCACGAGCCAGCTTCACACGCTTTTGCGCGCTTTCCGCCCCTCCCGAAAGCCCCATTTCGTAAAAATCCGCTTTGGTGAGCGAAAGCTCGTCCTCTTTTTTTGGCGAGTCAGCTCCGTCTGCAAAAGGCGCGAGCGCTTTTTCGAGCCATTCGCGGCTCATTCCCTCAACGCCCAAAAGCCCTGCTTTTGAAGGGGTCTTTTTTCGCTTTTCCTTGCCCGCTATTTCGGGTGTATATATGTTAATTATTTTATCACTTGTAATGATATTTTTCAAGTAGTTTCGTATAACAAGTCCCGCACCGTCGCTATCTGTTATGATGATAACGCCGCTTTTTTCTGCGAGCTTACGCAAAAATTCTGATTTTTCGGCTTTGGAGAAGATGCCGAAACCGTCCGTCGTGATGACCTTTGCCTCCGCAACGGAGAGAATTTTCAGCCTGTCGTATTTGCCCTCAACGATAATGGGGCGCGATATTTTCATCATAATAGCGACCTCGGTGTATAAATTTTCGCAACGAGCGTTTCAAGCACGACCCATTGGTCGGTGGGGGAGCTTTTAAGCTTCAAGTCCGCTTTGTACGCTTCGTCTATGCAGGATTCGAGCTTTGATATGGGCACCTGCGCGACTGTGGACATAAGGCGCGCGGCTCTCGGCTCGCGCATTTTGAGCGTCTTTGCCACGTCCGCGGCGGTCTTGCCCGAAATCTGCGCCGCTTTGGCAACGAGCATATCGCTGTAAAGCCCCGAAAGGCGCGCGAGTATGATTATCGGCTCTTTTTTGAGGTCGCGCAGAGCGTAGAGCGCGGAGAGTACCTCTTTTATATTCCATTTTTCTGCCGCGTTGGAGAGCGCGAACGGCATCTCTTCACGTTCACTCATGGCGCAGACGAGCGAGACGTCCTCCGCTGTTATCGTTTTTTTGCCGTGAACCTCGGCATACGCTTCGAGCTTGGCAAACTCGGAGTTTATCGTGAACATTCTGCAAGCGCACATATCCGCAAGCATGAGAGCCGCGTCCTGCGCGATAAAAAGCTCTTTTGACGCGAAATGCTTCTTTTCCCACGTTGCAAGACGTTCGGGCGGGAACGTATCGAACCGCACGGTTTTTGCCGCGGCGGCGAGTTTTTTGTACGTTGCGCTCGTTTCGGTCTTGTAGTCCACGACGTATTCGTTTTCTCGCAGATTGAGCACCGTAACGGTGTCGTCAATCTCGTTCGCGCGAGTGAGGATAGTTATAAGCGTTTCAAACGCTTTGGGCGAGATGCCCGTGAGCGAAAGGTCGCGTATTTCCACGAGCTTTTGCTCCTGCATCATCGGCATAGCGTCTACTGCGTCGGAAAGACGCGCAAAAAGCTCGTCCTGCGAGAGGTTTGAGGCGGCGGAGAAGGATATTATGAAATGATTGAAGGTTTCAAATCCTTCCGCTGTCAACACCTTTTTGCGTATTTTTCCGAGGTAGTGTTCTTTCATGTAGTCTTCGTCACCGAAAAAGACGTACGCGCCCGAAAGAGCATTTTTAATATCTGCGGAAAGTTTTTCCTCGGTATAAGACAAAACTTTTGCTTTTGCTTCTCTTGCCATGGCACATAACGCTCCTTTCAGTCGAATTTGATTTAATAAATTTACTATTTGGTAAAATGTAGAAGTTTTGCACATTTCCCACATAGTTTTCCACGGGAAATTTTGACAAACAAAGTCGAAAAAATTTTTCTCTCGTCGAACGGACAAGCACCCAATGTGGAAAACTCGATTTTTGATGAGTTTTCCACATTGCTGTGAATTTTTGTGGGCGGCTTATATCAAGCCGCCCTGCAAAATTATTTGTAAAGAGGGTGTGCTTCGCATATCTCGGCAACGCCTGCGAGAATTTCTTCCTTACTGTTTTCGAAATCTTTTGCCGCGAGCGCCATGAGATGACCAATCTTTTCGAAATCGGCTTCTTTGAGGCCGCGGGAAGTAGCGGCGGGTGTGCCTACGCGCAAGCCGCTTGTGATGAACGGGCTCTGGGGATCGAAAGGAATAGCGTTTTTATTCGCCGTGATGTGAACTTCCTGAAGTCTTGCTTCAAATTCCTTGCCGGTGATGCCCATATTGCGCAGGTCGAGGAGGATAAGGTGGTTATCCGTACCGCCGGAAACGAGGTCAAAGCCTTCTGCAAGGAGAGATTTTTCAAATGCTTTTGCATTTCTGATGATCTGCTCCTGATATTCCTTGAACTCGGGCTTGAGCGCTTCGCCGAAGCAAACAGCTTTTGCCGCGATAATATGCATGAGAGGACCACCCTGAGTGCCGGGGAATATAGCTTTGTCTATCTGCTTTGCGAGCTCTTCGCGGCAAAGGATCATGCCGCCGCGGGGACCGCGAAGCGTTTTATGAGTTGTTGTTGTAACGATGTCCGCATAAGGAACAGGGTTGGGGTGCAAGCCTGCCGCAACAAGGCCCGCGATGTGCGCCATGTCAACCATAAAATATGCTCCGACTTCTTTTGCAATAGCGGAGATCTTTTCGAAATCGATCACTCTGGGGTAAGCGGAAGCGCCCGCAACAATGAGTTTGGGCTTGCATTCAAGCGCTTTCTTGCGGAGGGCATCGTAGTCGATGCGGTGTGTATCCGCAGTAACGCCATAAGAAACAAAGTTGAAGAAGGAACCCGAAATGTTAACAGGGGAACCGTGAGTGAGGTGACCGCCGTCTGCAAGGCTCATGCCGAGAACTGTGTCGCCGGGGCGGAGAAGAGCGAAGTAAACCGCCGTGTTAGCCTGCGCACCGCTGTGTGGCTGAACGTTTGCGTGCTCCGCACCGAAAAGTTTTTTCGCGCGGTCGCGTGCGATGTTTTCAACAATGTCAACGTACTGGCAACCGCCGTAGTAACGCTTGCCGGGGTACCCCTCAGCGTATTTATTTGTAAGCGGAGAAGCCATAGCCGCCATAACCGCTTCGGAAACAAAGTTTTCGGAAGCGATGAGCTCAATGCCGTCCTGCTGGCGTTCAAGCTCAAGAGCAACAGCGTCGCCTATTTCCGCGTCTGCATTTTTGAGAAAATCAAGATTTTCGAGAATCATCGAATAACCCTCCATTTTGTTTATTTCTGAATAATTATACCACGCTTTTGTTATAATATCAATATACAATACATGAAAAATATTGAGCTGTAAAGTATATTTTTCGTTCAATTTTTCGGTATTTTGGCATTGTGCAAAAATATGCATAAAGAATAAAAGCAAAAGACCACCGTGAGGTGGTCTTTTGCTTGAGCATTAAGATGATAATGCGAATGTGCTATTGTTATATGAAGTGGTAAATTCAGGCCAAGCGGGCGTTTGTGCTCCGTTGAAAATCAAAGTGTAATATTCTTTACGTTTAGCCCAAATATTAGGTGCCTTTTCAGAATCATATCTCCAACCGACGTTGGAGTTATCATCTCCGTAAATATAATAGAAATATAATACCGTGTTGCAATCATCTTCCGTGTTGAGCATATTTTCCATGCCGCCATTGCTTACTGCTGCTCTGGTATTAAAGCCTCTTAAATCTAAATATTGAAGTGACGTGCAATTATAGAACATCTTTTTCATATTTGTAAGATCTGGACTTTCCCACATTGTTACGTCGGAAGTAGCATCTGCTTTAAAGTTGGCATTATTATAAGAACCTTTTTCATAGTCATGCGAAAGATCAATGCGTATTAACGAAGTGCATCCTTCAAACATACTTTCTGTTGTTTTAGCAGAGCTGAAATCAAAATGAGAAAGATTAAGTCGGCGGTGATAATAATAAGGATTGTCTGTATTTCCGGTATAGTGTAATGTTTGGGTCAACGAAGAACAATTTTTAAACATATCTTTGAAACTTGTAACATTAGAAGTATCAAATGATGAAATACATACAACTTGCATATTGGTACAATTTTCAAACATACCCGTCATATCTTTGATATTGCAAGTATCCCAAGTCGCGTCTGCAACTACCAAACTTGAACAATTATAAAATGCATAAGCCATGCTATTGCAATTAGAAGTGTTTAACTTCCAAAAATTGATCAATGGAGCGCCGTTATGTAAGTGATCTAGATTTTGGAATGAATATGAAAGATCATCTACGAATATTTCGCCCGAAGCATCGCCGCCGTATATTACCAAGTGGTCACCGAATACATCTTTGCCTCCTAAAGTTAGCGTTCCTTCATAAATAAATGCAATAAGATTGGTTTGTTCTTCTTCACTGGTAGGATCTGAATTTCTTGTTGACTTTTCGCCGATATACCAAGCTTCACGAACTATATACTCATCGTACATACCTTTAACTTTTTCACCGGTTGCTCTATCGATTTCTTTGATTGTTGCTTTGCTGTAATTTTCCCAATCAATATAGAGTTTGTTGGTTGTGTTCTGTATTGTGATAGTTTTTATTTTTTCATCTGAATCATATCTGCCATCTATATTGGGAATTACAACTTCCAAACGCTTATCCCACCATTTTTCGCCGATTTGTTTGTAACTTTCTATCGCTCCGTAAGCATCTTCTGGTGTACCGCCGACGGCACCTTCTATTTTGTCACTGCCGTCGCCTTTATATGAGGCCAT
>JBGVFW010000392.1:0-7610 GCA_045121315.1 Eubacteriales bacterium | reverse complement strand
GAAGATGCGCTCATTATCGACGGCAGCGAGGATATTATCCACCATGCCTGCTGGGGTGAATATTCAAACGAACATATGTTTGATTTTGCCCGAAAAGTGAGCGATGACCGCTGAAATTTATTTTGGCGTAACATTTGCATTGAGCAAAAATAAAAAAGAAGTTCTTACGGCTGCTGCTTTTGCCAGAAAAGCGAAGAAATATTTCGATGAGTGCGATAACACGGTAATTCCGTGTGCATCGTGCAAGAGTGATGGGGATTGCCTTTCTTGCGGAAAAAGAAAGACGAAGCCTTACACTCTTTCGGGACTTTGCTTGGCTCTTGGTATAAGTAAGCGGCAATTTAAAGAACTAAAAGCGAACAAATGTTTCTGCGACGAAGTGGAGATGGTGCTTTTGAAGATAGAAGCATACATAGAGGAAAACTGCTTTTGCGGAAACGTGAACGGTACTTTCGCTCTCGCGGTGCTCAAGGAGCATTTCGGCTTCGGAGAAGAAGAAAACGAAGGCGAAGTCAAGATAGTGCTTTCTGCAGAAACGGAGAAGTTTGCGGAGTGAAAGAGATCGAATTTGATATTTGTCCTTCCCCGAAGCAAACGGAATTTTTTAACTCCCGTGCGAAGTTTACGGCTTACGGTGGCGCGCGCGGAGGCGGGAAAAGCTGGGCGCTTCGCCATAAGCTTGTGCTTCTTTGCCTGCGTTATCCCGGAATACGCACTCTTATAGTGCGCCGCACGTTTGCTGAACTGCGTGAAAACCATGTGTTGCCTCTTTTTGAGCTCGTTGTGAAAAACGGGCTTGCCAAGTATAGCGAAACACACAAGGCGTTTACTTTTTCCAACGGTTCGATAATAAAGCTCGGATATCTTGACAGCGAGAATGACCTTTTACAGTATCAAGGGCAGGAATTTGATATTATCGCGCTTGATGAGGCGACACAGATGCAGGAACGTGCGTTTTCGGTGCTTTCAGCTTCTCTGCGAGGTGCGAACGGATTTCCCAAGAGAATGTACCTGACGTGCAACCCCGGCGGGGTAGGACACGCGTGGGTGAAGCGCCTTTTTATAGACCGCAGTTTCCGCGAGGTGGAACGGGAAGAGGATTACAAATTTATTCCCGCGCTTGTGTTTGACAACGAGGCGCTGATGAAAAGTAACTCCGACTATGTGCGCCAACTTGAAGCGTTGCCATCCGACCTGCGTAAAGCGTGGCTTTATGGCGAATGGGACGCGTTTGCGGGACAGTTTTTTACGGAGTTCGACCCGGATATTCACACAGCACACATTGTTTTGCCGAAGAACGTGACGCATTATTGTGCCATAGATTATGGACTCGATATGCTCGCCGCGCTGTTTGTGGCTGTGGATGAGAGCGGGCGTGCTTACGTTTATGACGAGGTATACGAAAGCGGTCTTATCGTGAGCGCGGCGGCGAAGAGGATATGCGAAAAAAAGACGGAAGATATGCTTTTTATCGCCCCTGCCGACCTTTGGAGCAGACAGAAAGACAGCGGCAAGAGCATTTCGGAGCTTTTTGCGGAGAGCGGAGTGTACCTCACCAAGCTGACGCCTTCGCGCACGGCGGGGTGGCTTGCTCTCAAGGAATGGCTCAAACCCATGCCGGAGGGCGGCGCGATGATGCAGATAGACAAAAAATGCAGAAATATCATTCGCTGCTTGCCGCTTCTTATGCACGATAAAGACGTTCCGGACGACGCGGCGAACGAACCGCACGAAATAACGCACGCGCCCGACGCTTTGAGGTATTTTGCTTCGTTCAGAGTTTGCGGCGGGAAAAGGGAAGAAGAGAGCCTTTTTCGCAAAAAGGTGAGAAAATAAACAGAAAATAAGGAGGAACAGGGAGGTTTGAATTTATTTAAAAAACAGAAAAAAGCAGGCGAACAAATGTTCGCCGAGAAAGAGAAACGCGAACAGCTCATAGCGGAGCTTTTCCGTGATGCGGCGGCACGGCGCACGGAGGTCGGATATTACTGGCAGCAGATGCAGGATTATTATGACGGTACGCACGAAACGGCTAAAAAGACGGGAGATTTTCTTGCTTCCGTGAATCTGCCGTGGAAGCCGGCGCAGGTTCCGGACGCTTATATGCACGTTGAGAGCCAAGTTTCAGCGAAAATGCCGGATTTTGAGTTTGCACCGCGAACCGACGCGGATGCCGATGCGGCAAGGATACGAGAAAAGCTCGTGCGGTACATTTGCGATATCAACGATATGGAGCGCAGAAACGCGGAGAATGAGCGCAGGCTAAATACCCTGGGAAGCGCAGTTTGGAAGATATGCGCAGCAGAGGATGATCGCGGTATGCCGGAGGTCATAATCGATAACCCTCGACCCGATAGCGTTTATCCAGACCCGAACGCGTCATGCGTGAACGATTGCGAATTTATAGGCTATGTTTATAAGATGAGCAAGGGGAGGGCAGAACGCGTTTTCGCAGAGGATTTTAAACGCATGGGTACTAGTCTTGACGAATTGATATATGAGGCGAAGCGCGACAGAAAGGTGCGCGAGAACTTTGATCTTGACCTCTACGACGAGCAAAACCCTACCGTGGACGTGCTTGAATGGTGGTATAGGCAGAGCGCTGACGGAACGTATACGCGTGCAGACGGCAGTACGGGCTATTACGCCCGCGGAGATATTGCGCTTTCCATACTTATCGGAGGCAAGGAGATACGCAATGTACCGAGGTTTTGGGAGAACGTACCGTGCCGACGCTTTCCGTTCGTTATATACGGACGCATACCGAAGGACGGCAGCATTTGGGGCAAGAGTGAGCTTGAACAGATCATACCGCTTATCGACGCGGCAGACAGGCAGATGGCTTTTGCACAGCTCAATGCGGCATTTTTCGCAAACGACATTCTCGTTTACGAGGAAAACGCTTTCGCGCCCGACAGTTTCCCTGATAACCGCCCGGGTGCAGTATGGAAACTGCGCCCCGGTATGATGGACAAAGTTTCCCGTTTAGGTGGACTTTCCGAACAGAGCGGAGCGCACTATGAGATAGTGGAAAAATACCGTACAATGATAAAGGAAACCCTTGGCAACTATGACTATATGCAGGGAGATTATTCCACGAACGTGACGACGGCAACGGGGTTGGCGCTTCTTTCCGATCTTGCGACGGAAAGGATGAACGCGAAAAACGTTTGCAAGAAGGCAGGATTTTGCGATTTGTACCGATTGATGGATATTTTCGCGCTGGAGTTTTATACGGCAGAAAAAGTTGAGATGATAACCGGGGAAGAATCGTGCTGTTGCTTTAGCTCTTACTACGTTCCAGATCTTGACGTGAGAATACATATCGGCGAGGGAATTGAAAATTCTCGTTCGTTCACGGTATCGGCGCTGAGCGAGCTTATGAAAATAAGCGTGAACGAAGAGAACTATCCGATGGTACGTGCATATATTTCCGCTGTTGACGTTCCGTCCAAGGCAGATATCATAGCGGAACTTGATAGTAAATTTGCAACAAAAGGAGAATGATATGGAAGAAGAAAATATTATAAATGAAGAATCTTTGCCTGAAGAGGTAAAGATCGAAAACGAAGCTTTGACTGCGCAAGATGTGGAGCAGATAGAAGTGCGGAAGGCAGAGGAAAACGCGCCTGCGGCAGAGGAAATCACAAGCACGGAAGAACCTATGCCAAGAGAAGAGAACGAGATATCCGCAGAGAATTTTGCAAAGACTCTGCAGAACCCGATGTTCGCCGCGTTTGCACGCGGAAGAAGCGGAGATATAAATTCCGTTGTACGCGACTTCGCTGCGATGATTGAGGCGGGCAAAAGCTTGCTTTCCGAAGAGGCTCGAATGAAGCTCACCCCCGGCGCGGGTTTTTGCGGCGGTGAGGGTGTGGCTCTTTCCGAGCGACAGCGCAAAATAGCAAGGGAAGCGGGTATGTCCTACCGTGAATATTACGAGCTTATTCGTACGCTTCCCGAAAAAACAAATAAATAAAAAAGAAAAAAGGAGATTTAATATAAATGAATGATGTATACACATGGTCGGACGATATGTACCCGATCGTAAAAAAACGTTTTGATGAAAGATATAATTCCCGCGTTAACCTTATCGGCAGTGTTGCCGGTATTGTGAAACAGAGCGACCTTACTTATAATATCGAGGGCTTGGGCGGCTATGGCGAACTTCCCGAATATGCTTCCTCATCGCTCACCCGCGCGAGCGGCACGAAAGGCTTTATAAACACGGTAACTCCCACGGAACGCGCGCTCGCGCTTCCCGTAGAATATAAAAATGCGAAGCTTGATATTGTGGGTGAAGCCGAAAAAGTCGGCAGACGCCTTGCGGATTCCGCTTATATGACGGTGCTTTCTGCGTTTTACCGTATGTTTGGCAAGGTGAGCGCCGAGCTGCCCTCTGATTTTGCCGCGTTCTGCTATGTGCGCGCGGGGAGAGTTTACTTTGGCAGAGAAAATTTTGAGATAGTTTCGGGCAGATTGCGCAGTGATGTCATAGGTGCAGGAGCACACGAACTTGTTTACGTTGCGTTTCCTGCAGAGATAAACACGGAAACGGACGAGAACACAGACTTGTGCCTTGACGCATACGTTTGCGACACGGTCTGCTACGGCGCGGCGATGGAGCTTTGCACTAATATCTATCCCACCGACGTGCAGAGATATATGCGCCTCGCTACGGAATATGACGAAAGGCTTGCAAACCTCTTGACGGCGGCAAGCGACGGAGCAAGAGTTACAAATGGATTTTTTACGGGTGCGAGAGGGGTGTTTATTTGAGCTATAACAACGTAAGGAATGAAAAAGGGCTCTCTGTGAAGAGAAGCGCGCTCTCTGCATCTTCCGATGCGCTCAGCTCACTTGAGATAACGAAGTTTGACGGGGTAAACCTTTCGGGAGGCGCATTTGTTTTGAATATGGAGAACGATGGAAATGCTTTGCAAACGCGATGCGGCGTAGAAATTCTCAATATGGGCGAGGACGTGCCGAGCGGCGCGGTCGATGCGGATTGCTTTGACGACGGCAAATACGTTTTCAAGAAAGGTGCGTACCTTTTTATGTACGACGCGGCGCGCGGGGAGTGTTACAAGGAGCGCGATGACCTGCCCGAAGACGTACATTGCGTGATATATCACATCTACGGGTATTTTGCGGCGATCCATGAGGACGGAAACGTTTTTCTTGTGAGCGATGATTTTTCCCATGAAACGGAGAAAACAACGATCCATGTGCCGCTTCTTTATTCACTTTACACGGAGAAGCAGACACAATGGAACCCACTTAATATGTTGACGGAATATTTCAGAGTCCACACGGTGCTGGGATACGGAAACAGCTGTGAGCTCCCGTCCTCGCTTTTTGTAGACGGAGATTTTTACGAGGTGCGAGACATAAACGGGAATTTGCTGAGCAGTAACGTTATCAGCTTTACCGCTCACGAGGACGGCGGCGCAACGATATATAGTCAGATCACGACCTCAAACCTTTATATAACGCTGAGGCTGAAGCACGACGAAACGGGAACTTTCACAACTTACGACGATATTCAAAGGTTCAGAGAGATGTTTTTTTATCCGCTCGGTGCGGTGAATTTTCCGAGCAATACGAACGATATGCGAAATTTGCTTTTATACGGCGGAGAAAACGAGAAGAAATTTACGGTATTTTGCCTTACGGAGCTTATTTTTGTGAGGGAGAAGAACATGACGACTTTTGAAAACGTGGAGAAGATAACGTCGGTCTTGCGCTATTCCGACGATTACCTTTTGTTTTCGCCCCACTACATAAGAAAGATGACTCTTACGGAGGACTCGAGCGCGGATGTGCGCTTTTCCGTGGCGGTAGAAAACTTTAAATATGACGTTGGATGCGATATGCCGAAGAGCGCTGTCTGCACGGACGACAAGATAATCTATGCGAACTCAAAAGCCGGTGTTTTTTATCTTGACCGATTCGGCTTTTCACAGAGGGACATGAGCCGAAACGTTTCTGCAAACATTGAAGGCGGAGAGTATGGGCTTCTCGCCTGCGGCGCAGAAGCTCTTGAAAACGCGCAGGCGGTCATTTGCGGAGGAAAATATTACTTGTGTGTGGGGGACGTTTTCTATGTTTGGAATTTTCGCCATGCTGTGCCGAGTTCGAGCACGGAAAAGCTTTCCGAAAGCATGAAAATGAGGTGGAATTTATATTCAGGACTTTCGTGTGCGCGTATTGTGGGCACGGACGTGAACGAGTTTTATTTTGTCACAGATGAGGGCGAGCTTGCACGCCTTGCCTCGGGAAGCTCCCTTGAAGCGGCGGCTGCGGAAAGCTTTTACGAAAGTGAGGATCACGTTCTTTCGCCTTTTGGAAAGGCGGTGGTGTTCAAGCTTTCACTTTCTATTTCGGCGACGGAAAATTGTATTGTTCGCTGCTATTTCGACGGGGAAGAATCGAACGCGAAGTATGTGATATCCCCCCAGGTGGGAGCTGTCGCGACTTATGAGATAAGACCGGAAAAGCATAGATGCCGCAAATTTGCCTTTTCCGTAAGCTCCTTCGGCGCGATAAGGATAGAGGGAGCCCGAGTGGAATGGTATTGAAAAAGTGAAAAGAAAAAGCCTTATGTTTAAGGCTTTTTCTTTATGGGTCACAATGACCGCAGGGGGAATATCCCCTTTTTATTATTTCCTCGCGTGTTCCTTCATAGACGGATTTGTTTGCAGACGAAATTTTGCTTACATATCGACAGCTTTCATAGTGAAATTTTAAAGTGTTGGTATTTAATATATATGTTTGATGAATTGATGTGTTTGATGCAGTAGTGGATTCAATTTTAGTTGTTATAATTGTCCCTACTGTCTTTTTCGTATTTGATGTTTGCTCTGTAATTTGAGTATGAGAAACTTTGTCTGTGGTTTCGAAAGATGAATTGCCGGTGCACGCAGAAATATTCAGCATACAGAAAAGTATAATCAATAAAGATAGGATTTTTTTCATTATAGTTGTCCTTTGTGAATATTTTAACTGTATAGGCATAAAATAGTCCAAATAGTTTATTAAATCATATCACATTTTGCTATACAATTCAAGTATAAATAAACTATTTGGGCGGAAATCTTATGGATTATTATAAAATAGGACAAAAGATAAGAAAATATCGTAAACTTAAAGAACTTTCGCAGGAGGAACTTGCGGAAAAAATAGGTATTTCAGTAACGCACATGAGCCATATTGAAACGGCGAACACGAAACTTAGTCTTCAAGTGCTTGTGGATATTGCTCTCGCGCTTGATGTGCGCACAGATGATTTGCTTTTTGATGGTCCTTCCGAGCGCGAAACGGCTTTTGGAGAACTTTCCCAAACTCTTGAAAAATGCTCTGTCGGGGAAATCAGACTTATTACGGAGCTTGCCAAAACTGCAAAACTTTCACTTGAAAAATATAAAGATGAGATATAAAATGAAAAAATGACAGAGAAGTTTGCTTCTCTGTCATTTTTAATTTGTGTCTTATACCATAAACAAATATTCGCCGCCCGAAAGCTCTACTGTTTTGCCGCTTGGAAGCGTGAGCGTGGCTTGTGTGCCGCGGGGAACGGATATTTCATATCTTGTGCCGCTTGTGTCAAT
>JBGVFW010000391.1:0-1865 GCA_045121315.1 Eubacteriales bacterium | reverse complement strand
TCCCATGGTTTCTTCCATGGATCATAAGCGCGCGCTCGACGGCGACAAAGGTCTTAACACAGGCGGCATGGGCACTATCGCTCCCAACCCCGTTTATACAGCCGATATCGCGGAACAGTGCATGAAAGAGATTTTTATCCCCACGATGAACGCGATGAATGCCGAAGGCAGAACTTTCCGTGGCTGTCTTTACTTCGGTCTTATGATAACGAAGGACGGCCCCAAGGTTATCGAGTATAACTGCCGCTTTGGCGACCCCGAAACGCAGGTAGTTCTACCCTTGCTCGAATCCGACCTTCTCGATATTATGATTAAAACTTCAAAAGGCGAATTGCACGAGGATGACGTTAAATTCTCGAACGGCGCTGCGGCTTGCGTAGTCGTTGCTTCCGCGGGCTACCCCGGCAATTATGAAAAGGGATATGAGATCACTCTCCCCGAAGGTCTTGCCGACACGGAGATTTACGTTGCAGGCGCACAGATAAAGGACGGCAAGCTTGTGAACGTGGGCGGCAGAGTCCTCGGCGTTTCCTCCACGGCGGCAACGCTTGACGAAGCACTCAAAAAAGCGTATGCGGGCGCCGAAAAAGTTCACTTTGAAAACGCATTTTACCGCCGCGACATCGGCGCAAAAGCTATGAAAATTCTTACGGAGGCAAAAAACTGATGGTTTACAGAGTTTACGTCGAAAAGAAAAAGGAGTTGGCTAACGAGGCGGCTTCCCTTCTTTCCGATATCAAATCACTTTTAAAGATTGAAAGCGTTACGGACGTTCGTATTCTCAACAGATACGATGTCGAAAATATTACAGAAGAGCTTTTCGATTATTCTTGCAAAACGGTATTTTCCGAGCCACAGCTCGATATTGCAACGGCAGATTTCAACGCGCATGGCGCGAAGGTATTCGCCGTTGAATACCTTCCCGGCCAGTTCGATATGAGAGCTGATTCTGCAGCACAGTGTATCCAGATCATTTCCAAGGGTAACCGCCCCACGGTTCGCACAGCAAAAATATATATCATCGCCGGCACGCTTTCCGAAGCGGATATCGCCGCTATCAAAAAGCACGTTATCAACCCCGTTGAAGCGCGCGAAGCAAGCCTCGAAAAACCCGAAACGCTTGCAAACATCTGCGATATTCCCACCGAAGTTAAAACGCTCGACGGCTTCCTTGATCTTGACGCAAACGGTCTTGCGGATTTCGTTAAATCATACGGTCTTGCTATGGACAATGACGATATCAAATTCTGCCAGGACTACTTCAAATCGGAAAACCGTAACCCCACTATTACAGAGATCCGTATGATAGATACATACTGGTCCGACCATTGCAGACATACAACTTTCCTTACAACGATCGACGAAGTTAAATTCGAAGATTAACTTCTTGAAGAAGCATACAACCGTTACCTTGAAACAAGAAAGGCTATCGGCAGAACAAAACCCCAAAATCTCATGGATATCGGCACTATCGCAGCTAAATACCTCAAAAAGACGGGCAAGCTCGACAAACTCGACGAATCCGAAGAGATCAACGCCTGCACAGTCAAGATGGACGTTACCATCGACGGCAAAGTTGAAAAATGGCTCCTCCTTTTCAAGAACGAAACACATAACCACCCGACAGAGATCGAACCTTTCGGCGGCGCGGCAACTTGTATCGGCGGCGCTATCCGTGACCCACTTTCCGGACGTTCCTACGTTTATGGTGCAATGCGCGTAACGGGTGCGGCAGACCCGCTCGTTCCCACGGAACAGACAATGCCCGGCAAGCTCCCCCAGAGAACTATCGTTCAGACGGCCGCCGCAGGTTATTCCTCCTACGGTAACCAGATCGGTCTTGCAACAGGCGAAGTTGACGAAAT
>JBGVFW010000390.1:0-3149 GCA_045121315.1 Eubacteriales bacterium | reverse complement strand
AAAGATGCTCAATATTTTGATACAGCCCGAAAAAGAAGTCGTTATGATATTGGTAGATTCCAAGATCAGAGATGATATTTTACACGCGCTTTACAGAGCTGTCGGTCTTGATACTCCCGGTCAGGGAATTGCTTTCTCGCTCCCTGTTGACCAAGTTATAGGTATTTCATCTTCCGCAGAGAAAAAAAGTGAAGAATGACAAAAATCCGCCGATTTTTTCGGCGGATTTTTCGTTTATGCATTGACAATAAAAACGAAAGTGATAAAATATACTAGTAATTTATTTTTTCAGAGGTTAAACAACATGGAATTAAAAGGCATAAAAATGGCTGTTCTCGGTGACAGCATAACGGAAGGAGTTGGCGTTGCCAACCTTGACAATATGTATTATAACCGCCTTGCGCGAGAGTGTGGTATCAGAGAACTTTATGTTGACGGTATTTCGGGAAGCCGAATTGCGCGACAGCGCGTATCCAGCGAAAAGGCCCGCCATGATATAGATTTTATATCCCGCGTGGATAAGATAGACGCGGATTGCGATCTTGTCGTTGTTTTCGGCGGCACAAACGATTTCGGCCATGGCGACGCACCCCTTGGAGAGCCCGACGATAACACGCCCTATACTTTTTGGGGCGCTTGCAATACAATATGCGAAATGCTTATAAACCGCTTCCCGAAAGCGCAGATAGTTTTCATGGGACCTCTCCACAGAAGCGTGGAGGATGATCCTTGCGGAAGCCAAAAACCAGAACCGGTAGGTACACTTTATGAGTATGTTGAAATTCTTAAAACGGTGACGAGAAAATATTCCATACCGTTCCTCGATCTTTTGTCTGTTGCTGGAATTACGCCACGTGTTCCTGTACTCAAAGAAATGTATATGCCAGACGGTCTGCATCCCAACGACGCAGGTCACGAAAAAATCGCCGCAAAGCTCAAAGGCTTTTTGCAGACTCTTTAAATTTTCAAAAAGAGATGTTTAACAGCATCTCTTTTTATCGTTATGGTATACTGAAAGAAACCATGGAGATGAAAATGGATAACACACAAAAATTTTCAGGTAAAGCTGAGGTATATGAAAAATTCCGCCCCGGATATCCCTCAGAAGTATATGATTTTATAATTAAACAGTCAGGACTGTGCGAACGTTCCGTTATAGCGGATATCGGCGCGGGAACGGGAAAATTTGCCGCGCATTTTCTTAAAAATGGATACAAGACTGTTTGCGTCGAACCCAATGCGGATATGAAAAAGAAAATGAACGAGCGCTTTTGCGGCTTTGAAAATTACACGGGAGTAAACGCAACTGCGGAAAACACGGGATTACCCTCCGCCTCTGTGGATTGCATTACCGTGGCGCAAGCATTTCATTGGTTTGACAGAAGCGCATTTGCAAAAGAATGTCGCAGAATTCTTAAACCCAACGGTAAGGTTTTTCTTATTTGGAATAGAAGAGATGAACTGACCGACGTTACAAAAGAACATTTCAATATAAACAAAAAATATTGCCCTCGCTTCAAAGGTTTTTCGGGTGGCATCTCGTCAATAGACTGCGAACAGTTTGAGAACTTTTTCTCCGCAGGTTCATGCAAACTTCAAATATTTGAAAACAACCATTTGTTTAAAACTGCGGAGGTTTTTGCGGGAAGAAGCCTTTCCTCCTCCTATGCTTTGCGTGAAACGGACGAAGGGTATGGCGAATATGTTGCCGCACTTAAAGAGCTGTTCAATAAATACGCAGAAGAAAACGGCTTGACCGTAAAAAACAGCACGGTCGTTTACACGGGTGAGTTATGATACGCAAAATGACGATAAACGATTATGATGCAGTATTAAAATATGATCATTGCGCAAAAGATAATAAATTTGTTGTTATTCAAATTTGAATCACGACAAAAGATTTTAAATTATGACAAAAAAATTCTTCTATCATATTGAAATATCATGTATTATTTGATAAAATAATTCAGTATTCTGATTGAAACGGTGAACGATATGCTTGGAATGAAGAGACTTTTAAGCTATGCACGCCGCGCGTGCGACGATTATAATATGATTGAAGAGGGCGACGTTATTGCCGTGGGTGTTTCTGCCGGCAAGGATTCGCTTTCGCTCCTCTATACTTTGTCTGCGCTATCGCGTTTTTATTCCAAAAAGTTCAAGGTTATAGCTATAACCGTCGATATGAAGTTTGATGATCTTGGCGAGGGCAGAACTCCTGCGGATTACTCTCCTATTGCAAGGCTTTGTGAAGAGCTCGGAGTTGAATACTTCGTGGAAGAATCAAACATAGCGAAGATCGTTTTCAATATCCGAAAAGAATCCAATCCTTGCTCTCTGTGCGCGAAACTTCGTCGAGGCGCTCTTAATGAGGCGGCAAAAAGACTCGGCGCGAACAAAGTGGCTCTTGGCCATCATTTTGATGACGCGGTGCAAACCTTCATGCTTAACCTTTTCTATGAGGGAAGAATCGGTTGTTTTTCCCCTGTGACGTATCTTGACAGAACGGATATCACCGTTATAAGACCTCTCGTTTATGTGCCGGAAAAGGACGTTGAATATTTTGCTCGTCATGCGAATCTTCCTGTTATATCAAGCTCTTGCCCCGCAAACAAGAACACGGAGCGTGAAGAGATGAAGAAGCTGCTTGCAGATATCGAACGTAACAACAAAGGCTTGCGACACCGCATTTTCGGTGCGATGCAGCGCGGCGGGGTTTCGGGATTTAAAGAAGCGAAGATCAAAAATTACGACGACGAGAAGTAAATGTATAATATTCCTTCCTTTGCGAAAAATAATAGAAAATATTATTTTAGAGGGAATTATGCAAAATACCGACGAAAACACGGAGCTTTCTCAAAAATACTGCGGTCATCTTGCCTATAATGTGACTATACTTCACGAAGGTGATGACGCCGTGTGCCTTTCTTCACATCTGTGCCACGGTGAGAACAGCAAAACTTGCGATCATTATAGCGGCTCATCTTCCGCAAAAGAGAGCCGTACTCATATAAATGAAATTTAAAAAAGAGGTGTTTAAATATGGCATTTAAATTTTCCGACAAATATTTGAAAAACACGATAACAAAAGAAGACCTTGACGCTATCGCTCCTGAAATTGCGGCGGCAGCAAAGAAGCTCGAAGAAAA
>JBGVFW010000389.1:0-2961 GCA_045121315.1 Eubacteriales bacterium | reverse complement strand
TCCTCTCCCCATTTTTCGATAACGTCTTTTTCAACGCTTTCGGTTGCGTCGCCCGTGAACATGAACGATGTTTCGCCGTAAACCATGCGCATCACGATGCTGTAATCGTTTGCGTCGGAAATATTGTCAAGACTGCCGACGGGACCGAGTACGGTGAAAACGGCTTCGCCTATGTTATATATCGTTCCCGGTTCGCACGTATCATATGTATAATTTTTTTGTTCCATTGCGTCGAGAATGTTCGCGCGGGAGGAGTTGTTCCAAAGCAGAGGGTCGCAATCAGGGAGAATGATGTTTTCTATTTCAAAACTCAATATAACATCGTCAGCCGCGCCGATATGGTCAAAATGAGGATGAGTGAGAAAGAGATAATCTATTGTTTCAACACCCTGTGCCGTGATAAAATCGAGGTATTCGCTGACTTCGCTTGCTGTTGCGTCGTTTTCACAGCCTGCGTCGATAAGAACATTTTCTCCTGTGGGAAGCTTTATAAGGATAGAATCGGCTTGTCCTACGTCTATGTAGTAAACGGCGAGTCTGCTTTCGTCTACTTCAACAGCGGAGGAAATATTCGCTTTGTCGCCCGAATCGTTCGCGTCAATATACTGCCACGGTTCCGTGAAGTATGCGATAATAGCGAGTATTATCACGATGACCGCGGACAATACGGATTGTAAAACTTTCTTTTGTGATTTTTTTCTTTTCTTTGCCATGAGTTTTTCTCCATAAATATAATGTGATTAAAAGTTAATATATTTATTATAACAAAATTAAAAAATCTTTACAATAGGAGAAAGGGAATTTTAAGAAAAAAATTGGCACAGATAAAACGCTGTGCGTTTTATCTGTGCCTGTAACACCAAGGCTCCCGGAGAAAGGCTATTTTCCACCCGACAGTTATATCTAAGGTGTAAGTAATGCGTAACACACTATACATTGAAAGGCGGAGGACGTTATTTGAACGCCTGTGATAAAGTAGATTGCCTTTTTTGTGTTTTTTTGATGTTATTCTATTTCCGCCATCTTTTTGTCTGCCGCATCAAAAAACGCTGTTGTTGCTTTGCCTTTTTTGATTATCTCGTCCCAAATGGCGTATATGCCCGCGTTCCAGCCCTGGTTTGCTTTAACGCCATTGCCTTTTACCGTATGCATATATTCGTGAGTTGCGCCGTCGTAATCAAGGTCTATCATAAGGCGGTTTATGAGGTTCTGCTCGGCGTCCTCTACGCCGTGTATGTACGCCGCGATATGGAAGAGCATTTCGTAAACGTGGTAAGAGCCTCCGTTAGCGTATCTGCCCGTGTCGAGTGTTGCAAAACCGGGGTGAACATACCCGTTTAGTCCGTACGCCTCCACAGGAAGGTAGGATCCGTCGGGTGCAGAAACTATCTTTATGCCGTATGGCGTGCGGGAGGGACCGTCGTATATTATGCGGTAAGTTTTTCTGAACATTTCGTGCGGAACAAATACCGCGTCGAAAAACAGATAATACAGCACTTCTCCGACGGAAACATCAACTGCGAGATATTGCTTTTTCTTACTCATGGGTATGAATTTTCCATTGAAAAGCGAACGGTATCGAGAGATCGCTCTTTTCTTTCGGTCGCCTATGTCATAACCGAGCCTTTTTGCACATTCGAGCGCGCAAACGCACAAGCCTTGCGTGTATGCGTCAACGTCGTCTAAATCAAACGCGCAGATATCGAACCAGTTGCGGAAATCGCCATGCTCGCGACAGTTGGGGTAAAAACCGCCGTCGCCGTGCTTATCCATACATTCGGTGAGCGTTTTGAAGGCGAAATCCGTGTTTTCTTTGTTGAATTCCTTGCCGTTGCGTACAAGGCGGTAAGACCAAATTATGTACATGAGCGGATTTTCGGCTTCGGAAATTCCGTATTTGGTGAGCGCGCGGTAACACTGCGCTTCTGTTTCCGCGTCCAAAATCAGAGTTTGATAGAAAGAATCGCGGAAATATTGGCAGTTTGCATACTGTATGCCCGCGACTATCCATTTGTCGCTCGTGCCTTTTTCGTTTTTGCGAATGTGCATATAGTTGCCCGCGAAGCATGTCGCGCGGTAAAGCGATTTACTGCCCTTGCCCCATACTGCTTCTATCGCGCCGTAAACGTCGCGGCGAATACTTTTGAGTGTGGCGGAAGGCGTTTTGAAGGCTATGAAGCGGAAAAGATGATGGTTACTTTCGTCTATGCGGTGGAAGATGGGCGAAAATTCGTCACTTTCCTCACAATTTGGCGCGCCGCCGCGGTCGCCCGACGAAAGATAAAATCTATGTTCTTCGGGAATTATGTGCTGCGTTGTTGCGTTATCGAAAAACGAGGGATTATCCGAAATAAAAACGTCCGTTCCTTCACTTGTTACGGCGGCGACCATCGGTATCGCGCTTTTTTCCATTTTGAAGCCGTAGTTCGTGTAATCGTGCGGGCTCTGACGGAAAATGCGTTCGTCCGCGCATGGACCGTTGAAGGAATAAAAATCTGCCTTGCCCTCACCACAGAGGGAAAGATAAACTTTCCGCTCCTCTTCCGTGAATACGGAAATTTCTATGACCTTGTAACTGCGCTTTTCGCGCGCGGAAATGCTGATGGTGAACTCACCTTGCTTTATGAGAGTTCCGTTTTCGGCAAAAACGTCTGCTTCAAAAGCGAACTCTTCGTTCGGCGTATGAAGAATGTACGAATATTTCATGGAGACCTCCCGTGAAGTTATATACTATATCAATAATTATATTATATAACCTATATATTTTTAAGTCAATAAAAAGAAAAAACGAAAATAAATAAATTTTTTTCAAGAAAGTGTTGACAATTCGAAAATATTGTGGTATGATATTGAACGTTCCGAAAGGAAATGCGCTTGTAGCTCAGTGGATAGAGTGCCCGGCTACGAACCGGTAGGTCGTGGGTTCGAATCCCCCCAAGCGCGCCATAAAAAAAGAAAGAC
>JBGVFW010000388.1:0-2995 GCA_045121315.1 Eubacteriales bacterium | reverse complement strand
CGAAAGTGATGCCGAGCTGGTCGTAATTCTTTTTGTATTCTGCAAGGCAGATGTCGATGAACCATCTCCAAAGAGCAAGGTTTTCTTCATCGTGGTGTTCGAGCTTTGTAAATTCGGCGCGCGCTTCGTCTGCGAGAGCGGGGTCTTTTTCCGCTTCCTCATGGAACTTAACGTAAAGCTCAACGAGCTTGTCTATGCCTCCGTTTTCGATGTCTTCGCGGCAACCCCATTTGCGATAAGCAACGATAAGCTTGCCGAACTGCGTGCCCCAGTCGCCGAGGTGGTTGATGCCCACGCAGGCGTAACCCTGATACTCATGAAGGAGCTTAAGGGAATGACCGATGACCGTAGTGCCGAGGTGACCGATGTGAAAAGGTTTTGCAACGTTGGGGGAAGAGTAGTCGAGAACTACCGTCTTTCCGCTGCCGATGTCTGTCCTACCGAAATCCGCGCCTTTTGCGGCAACGCAGGCGAGCACGTTCTTGCTGAAGAACTCGTTCGAAGCAAAGAAGTTGATGTAGCCGCCAATGATCTGCGCCTTTTCGGCGCCAGCGGGCAGAGATGTGGAAATGCGGGAGAAGATGTTTTCCGCAATCTTCGGGGGAGCGGCGCGCAGAGTGCGCGAGAGCTTGAAGCATGGGAATGCCACGTCGCCCATAGTGTCGTCGGGCGGATATTCAAGCATTTCGAAAATTTCTTCTTCGGATATGGTTGCCGCGGGGTAAAGAACGGCGATACTTTCTTTCAAAGAAGAAGCAATACTGTGTTTGAATTCAGTCATATTTTTCTCCGGTTTTTACGTGATGTTGTATTTAAAAATCTATCATATTTTTGTATTATACTACAATTTATTTCTATGTGCAAGTTAAAAACGTGTATTTTTATAAAAAGAAATTGCATTTTTCTCAAAAAAGGGTATTTTGTGTTGTGAAAAATAAATAAGTTGAAGAGGCTAAATTAGTGGAAACTAAATAAAGATTAAATATTATGAAAATAAGGTTTGATTTATGGTGGTAATAAGTGATATAATTATAAAGACAAATAAGCGCAGTATTATCGCTAATGCGGTATATGAACAAGAAACTTGGAGGGTTCGTAAAAATGAAGAAAATTTTATCTCTTACTCTTGCTCTCGCAATGTGCCTGCTTTGCTTCGTGGGCTGCACGAAAATCGAGGATAATGACCCCGATGGCAAAGGCGCGAAGATCGACGTATACATGGGAACGAAAGTATACGACCTCGACCCCGCTATCGCATACACAGACGAGAACACATCTAAAATCCTCAGCCTCATTTTCGAAGGCTTGATGACAATAGATGAAAAAGGCAATCTCAAAAAAGCTCTTATGGATGAATACGAGATTTCCGTAAACGAGAAGACCGGTGTAACACAAATGAAGCTCACTATCAACGAAACGTATTGGAGCGACGGTTCTCTCGTTCAGACAAACGACATTATCTACGCTTGGAAGCGTATACTTGACCCCGCTTTCGAAACCGAAGCGAGCACGATGCTCTTCTGCATCAAAGGTGCTTACGAACGCAAAATGGGTGAAATAGGCGAAGACGACATCGGTATCTATTCCACATCCAAAGATACGATGGTGATCGAATTTGAGGAAGGCGCAGATACGGACGAGTTCCTTTATAGCCTTGCAAGCCTTGCGCTTGTTCCCGTGCGCGAAACAAAGGTTAAAACATATCCCGACACATGGTCTAAAAAGAGCAGTGACCTCTCCACAAACGGACCTTTCAAAGTAAAGAAATTCTCTAGTGTGGAAGGCGAACAGCTCATTCTCGAAAGAAATACTTACTACTATCTCTCTCAGCAGACCAGTACAGAAGCTCTCGACAAATACGTTACTCCCTATCAGATAATTTTCCATTGCGCTGAACCGCTCGACCTCAGCGTAGTATATTCCGAAGATTATGATAAGGATATTATCTCCCTTATTTCCGAAGGCAATATTTTCTATGCCTCCAACCTTACGGGTTCCGTGCTCGATAACTTCAATTCTTCCGATATTCAGTATAAGGATATTGCTTCCACATATTCCTACTACTTCAACACAAGCTCCGAAATCGGTTCCAACGCTTCGGTAAGATACGCTCTCTCTATTGCGCTTGACAGAGCTGCTATTGCCGACGCTCTCGAAAACGGCTCCACAGCCGCAACTGGTCTTGTTCCTTCTATGATATTCAACACGAAGAAAGGCACCTCTTTCCGCGATAAAGGCGGCGACATTCTTTCTTCTTCCGCGAATATCGCAGAAGCACAGCAGATACTCACAAACGCAGGCGTTAATCCCGCAGATTATGAAGAGATATATCTCTACTATCTCAAAGACAGCACTAACGACAGTTACCAGTCCGCTTCCACGGAAAACGGATTTGGCTATATGAGCAAAGAAAAAACTATTGCGACTTACGCAAAACAGGCTTGGGAACAGCTCGGATTTAAGGTTGTCCTCAAAGGAGTTACTGCGGCAGAATACGCTGAAGTTTATGCAAACGGTTCTTATGACGTTATCGGTCTTGACTACCAGATGCTTTCCTCTTACCCGATCTACGCTCTTGCTTCTTTCGCAAAAGCATACAGCGGCAGAGTATTGGAAACTGAAACGGAATCAGGCGTTTCCTATACACAGCTTACACACGTTACGGGTTACTATAACGAAGCTTACGACGCTCTCATCGCTTCCGCTTTCGCGGCAACATCTCAGAGCGAAAAAGCAGAACTTCTCCACCAGGCAGAAGAGCTCCTTGTTAAAGACGCTCCCGTTGTTCCCGTAATCTTCAATTCCGAAGCATATGTTACGAGCGGCCTTTCCGAACTCAAGACAAACTTCTGGGGCGCAACAGACTTTAAGAAAGCTTATCTCAACAATTATGTTGACTATCTTGCTACAACAGCTGCTACAACAGAAACTTCCGCTGAAGCAGAAGTTGCAGAATAAAATATTCGTAAAATAAACAAAGTGCGCCTGTTTGGCG
>JBGVFW010000387.1:0-21996 GCA_045121315.1 Eubacteriales bacterium | reverse complement strand
CGCAGCACTCACTTATTTGATGGAGTGGGTTGAAATTACCGAGGAGCAGCTGGCTGAGAACGCCTTGGTTTCTACAAAAATGGTACAGCGTATGCGGAATAATCAAAACTATCCCAAGAATATCGATAGTGTTGTTGCGATCTGTATCGGAATGCATATTCCGCCCGAATTGAGCAACGCACTTATAGGCAAGTCTGGTTTTTCGTTACGATTGGCGGAGAGTGAAACTCACTTGCTATACCATTTCTTCCTTAACCACTATTATACCCACTCAATCCACGACTGTAATGATATGCTTCTGGCGAAAAATCTGGAAGTTATGACCGGTGTGGAATAACTACCGAAAAGCAAAAAAGGCTCTACAGTACCCATAGCCTGGGTGCCGTAGAGCCTTTGGTCACGCTGAAACTTTTTCTCTGACAATGAAACTATTCCTGCCACAATGAAACTTTTCTCCGAGGAATAGTTTCACCGTGGCTGTGTTTTATATAGAAATAGGGCATCCTGTGCGGTGGAAAACCACACCTGAACGCCCACAATGAAACTATTTCTCAAAGCCCAAGGGCAGAAAACCCTTGTGGCACAAGCATTTTTATAAAAAGAATAAGGTCGATAGTTTCAATACCAATGGTATCAAAATTATCGACCTTATTTGGTCGAAGTGGCGGGACTCGAACTCGCGGCCTCCAGTACCCGAAACTGGCGCGCTACCAGCTGCGCTACACCTCGATATTAACCGCATCGCTCACCACGATGTGGTTAATATTATACTATATTATATTCGTTTTGTCAATATTTTTTGCAAACAAAAACACATTTTTCACAGATAATGAGGCGTACCAGTCCAACTTTCGCTATCCCATTCGAAGAACATTTCGCTGTATTTATCATCCAAGAACATCGGAAGGTAAAGTTCGAAGTTCGGCGAGAGCCTATCGGATCGTTTAAGCTCATCCATGTCCATCCAACGAACGGTGCCTTCGCGTGTTCCTTCGGAAAGAGCGCCGTAAAAATCGTGCGTTTTATAGAGGAACTCAACGTATCGTTCGCCGTTTTTCTTATTCGCCCAATGAACGACGCCGCAGGGAACAAGATTTTTCACGTCAAGACCGGTTTCCTCTTTCGTTTCGCGCACTGCGGCGGCATAAAACGATTCTCCCCATTCGACATGACCGCCCGGGAAAGTGATGCCCGGCCAAGTTGACAAAACTCTGTCAAGTACAAGAACCTTGCGCGTGCTGCGGTTTTCCACCATTATCATATTCACAAATTTTGTTTTAGTCGGTTTCATTTTTACCGCCTTGTATGTTTGTTTTTCGGGAGGAGCAAGCTCCTCCCCTACGGTCAAAAATTAGAAAAATCTTTTTAGCAAAGTTCTTTTGCTTACTTTTCTTTCAAGAAAAGTAAGTTATCTTACTTTGTCGGCGTTTTCTTTTACAGCCTTTGCAACGAAATCTTCGAGCGACATCGTTTCTGTGTTGCCGTTTCTGGAACGAACGGAAACTGCGCCCGCTTCTGCTTCTTTTTCGCCTACGATAAGCATATAGGGAACCTTGGAAAGCTGTGCTTCGCGTATCTTAAAGCCAATCTTTTCGTTGCGGTAGTCAACATCGGCGCGCAAGCCTACATCTGTGAGAGCCTTTCCAACCTTTTCGGCGTAGTCGTTGTAAGTTTCGGAAATGGGAAGCACTTCTATCTGAGTAGGAGCGAGCCAAAGAGGGAACGCGCCTGCATATTTTTCGATAAGGAGCGCGAGTGTACGTTCATAGCAGCCGATAGCTGTGCGGTGAATGATATAGGGGAGCTTCTGCTGGTTATCGCTGTCCGTATAATACATACCGAATTTTTCTGCAAGAAGCATATCTATCTGAATCGTAACGATAGTGTCTTCCTTGCCGTAAACGTTCTTGCACTGGATATCGAGTTTCGGACCATAGAACGCAGCTTCATCAATACCGATCTCATAATTTACGCCGAGGTGATCAAGAATAGTCTTCATTACGCCCTGCGCTTCTTCCCACTGTTCGGGAGTGCCTTCGTATTTAGCCGTGTTTTTGGGGTCCCACTGAGAGAAGCGGAACGTGCAGTCTTCGAGAAGACCAACTGTTTCAAGACAGTATTTAGCGAGGTCAAGGCAACCCTTGAATTCTTCTTCGAGCTGGTCGGGGCGAAGAACGAGGTGACCTTCGGAAATAGTGAACTGACGAACGCGGATAAGACCGTGCATTTCGCCGGAATCCTCGTTACGGAAGAGCGTGGACGTTTCGCCCAAACGCATGGGAAGCTCGCGGTAGGAGCGTTTCTTGTTGAGGTATACCTGATACTGGAAGGGGCAAGTCATAGGACGGAGAGCGAAACATTCCTTAGTTTCGTCATAGGGGTCGCCGAGAATGAACATACCATCAAGATAGTGATCCCAGTGACCGGAAATTCTGTAAAGGTCGCGTTTTGCCATAAGCGGAGTTTTTGTGCGCAGATAGCCGCGTTTTGTTTCTTCGTCCTCGATCCATCTCTGAAGAGTCTGAATAATAGTAACGCCTTTAGGAAGGATTACGGGCAAGCCCTGACCGATAGAATCTACCGTCGTGAATATTTCAAGCTCTCTGCCAAGTTTATTGTGGTCGCGCTTCTTTGCCTCTTCGAGCATAGTGAGGTGGGCGTTAAGCTCGTCCTTCGTGGGGAAAGATACGCCGTATACGCGCTGGAGCATCTTGTTTTTGGAGTCGCCTTCCCAATATGCACCTGTGCACTGCGTAAGCTTGAACGCTTTTACAGCACCCGTGGAGAAAAGGTGGGGGCCGGCGCAAAGGTCGGTAAACTCGCCCTGACGGTAGAAGGAGATATCGTCGCCTTCGGGAACGCGCGCAATGAGGGCAACCTTGTATGTTTCGCCCTTTTCTTCCATAAATTTAACCGCTTCTTCTCTGGGAAGAGTGTATCTTTCAAGTTTGATGTTTTCTTTAACGATCTTCTTCATTTCCGATTCGATCTTTGTAAGAATTTCGGGAGTAAAGGAAACTTCGGAATCAAAGTCGTAGTAGAAGCCGTTGTCAACAGCGGGTCCTATCGTGAGCTTTGTTTCGGGGTAAAGGCGCTTTACAGCCTGAGCAAGAATGTGGGATGTTGTGTGCCAGAACACTTTTTTGCCATCTGCGTCCGCAAACGTGAGAAGCTTTACTTCAGCGTCGGCATCGATCGTGTGAGTGAGCTCGCAAAGTTCGCCGTTAACGTGAGCGCAGATCACTTCACGAGAGATAAGCCCCGCTGCCTGAGCCGCTTCATAAACGGTTACCGGGGATTCAAATGTAAGTTTGTTTTCACCGAAAGAAATTACCATATATTTTCTCCTTAATGTAAATTTTACTAATTAAGCCAAAATAAGTATTGATTGCCGTATAAAGTTCATTTGTCGCTTTTTTAAGAAAGCAACAAAAAAACCTCAAAACGGCGCAAAACGTCGTTTTGAGGTGCATAAACACGGTTCCACTCAAAATTTTAACTCATTCAAGCACTGTAACGGGTGCGACCGACGCGCCATTTCCTGCGCGCAGCTTGGCAAGCGGTACTTTTGCGTTTTTTGCGTAAGGGGCTTACAGCCGCGACCCCTCTCTCTGTCCGAAAAAGTGGGCAAAGCGTGTCTTGCTTCTATGCTTTTGTATTATAATATCATCATTTTTAATGAAAGTCAAGTAAATTTTTTAAAAAAAGCGTTCAAACGCTCCCCCCCTTTTTTCTCACTGCGGTTCGGTCAGTTCAAACACATATATCGCCATCGTTAGCGTAGGCAAAAACTTGCTATTTAGTGCAGTTCAAATCACGCCACAGCTCTGACAGTAATTTAGGGCTGTCATTCACTACCGCAGCGCCGCTACACTACCTCAATCTTGGGGGAAAGGTACGATTTTTTGAACAAGAAATTGCGCACTAATTGCGCGTAATTTCCTATAAATAAGAAAAGGCGTAATAAGAAACGCCTCTTTGTGGAAAATTGTTTTTTGGGTGAGTAAAATTTTTGCTGATGTTGACTTTGCCGTGTTTGAGATTTATAATTTGAGTTATAATATATCAATCGAAAGGAAGAACCTCATGATCTTCGATGAAAAAAACATAGTTCTCTCATTCGCCGCTGTTTCCGACGTACACATCACTGGAGATAACACGGACGATTCCGAACCGAAATTCCGCCGCGCCATCACGCAAATACGAGAAATGGCGAAAACTCACGGCCACGACATAGACGCTTTTCTTGTTGTCGGCGACCTCATAGACAAGTCCTGGAAAGAACCTGAAATGCAGATGCAGGCGTTCAAAAGCATCTATTCTTCCCTTTCGGACGCTCCGCTTTTCTATTGTCTTGGCGGTTCGCACGATCTTTACTGGGGCAGCGAAGCGGAACCTATGTTTATTGCAAATTTTCGCAAACATTTCGGCGAAGAAAACTTTGTTTTCGACGTTGACAAAGAAAGCATTGCCAAAGGCAACCGCCATGCGGTCATAGGAAGCCACCATTTCATTGCGCTTGAGCCAAACAACCGCAACCCCATTACATATCCCGAGGAAACAAAAAAATGGCTTGCCAATATTCTTGAAAGCGCGAAGAACAATGGCAAATATGTTTTCGTCATCACCCACCCTATGATAACGGACACTTGCTACGGAAGCCTGCACGGTCCGGATTGGGCAACGGAGGACCTCACTCCCATTCTTTCAAAATATCCCAACGTTGTTATTTTCGGCGGTCACCTGCATTATCCGCTTCCCGACGAGCGCTCCATTATGCAGAGAGAGTTCACCTCCGTCGGCTGCGGCGCTGTCAGATACATGGCGATTGAGCAAGCGGGGTATGAAAATATGTCGGGCAAGACAACCATGCGCGATAGCTGGCGCGTTTCCACGGGTCATCTTTGTGAAGTGGACAAGAACGGCGCTGTGCGCTTCAACCGCATAGATTTTGTTCATGATTCCTTGATAAAAGAGCCTTGGGTAATTCCTGCGCCCAAGGTAGACGGCTCCCACCTTTCCGTTTATACACGCGCACGCGCAGACAAAGCAGGCACTCCTTATTTCAGCGAAGATTTCGCATCGAAGACCGCATTTGAGGAAACAGAGGGCGGCAAAAAATTCGCCCTTACCTTCTCTGCCGCGCATGACGAAGACCTCGTTCATCATTACGTTGTAACGCTCAAAAGAGAAAACGGAGAAGAAAAGGAATACCGCATACTCGCAGATTTCTACCGCCATGAGATCCCCGCAAACATGGCAAAAGAAATAACCCTATCCCCCGCGGACGTTTTCGCATCGGGAGAAAAGATTTTTCTCTCTATAACAGCGCAAAACTCCTGGGGCAAAACAAGCGCCCCCGCCGAAGTTTCATTTGTTGTTGAATAACACAAAGCGCGCAATATAATTTAGACAAAATAAACAAAAAGTATGTGTCAGCACATACAAAAATACATATTTTATTGACACCCCTTGCTTTTTGTGGTATAAATATATAATGTAACTGGTATGATGGTTCGATTTGAGATCGTCATACCCTTAAAAATCAAATATATCATATTTTTGGAGGAGAACATGAAAAAAACAATCGCCTTGCTTCTCGTTGTTGCGGCGGCGTTTATGATGTTTTCTTGCGGCAGTGCGGGTACAGAGCAAACAACTCCCACAACTCAGACTACGGCGGCAACCTCCGCTTCCACAGAAGGAACTGAGGATAATTTAACGTGGAATATCACCGAGCTTGCCCCCTATGCCGACATAGATTTCGCAAACGGAGAAATGTTTGAAGTAAACGAGGTGCTCACCCTCGAATTCAAAGCGGCAGGCGCTGCCGCACCTGCGACGGTAGAGGAAGCAAAGGTTTCCTTTGATGGCAAAAGCGCAGAAATGACCGTGCTCCGCATAACAGACGCGGGTGCGTACGTCAAAGCGACTTTCTCCGAATTCGCAGGAGCGAAAGAATTCGACTCATTCGTTAAAGAAAACGGAGGAATTTCGATAGAGGCTTTTTATCTAGATAATTCGACAGGCAACACTGTACGCGGCATAGTTTGCTGCACGGAATCCGTTGAAAACGGAAGAGCTTCCACTCGATCCGGCTGGGGTATAGCAGAAGACAACGGAAAGCCGTATTTTATCGCGGGCAACTCCCAAAACAACGCTTACGCCTCCGTATACGCCAAAGAATCTGCATCCGAAAACGAGCTCGTTCATGTCATAGCAATTTTCGACAATGCAAACCAAAAGATTTCCTTATATATTAACGGCGTTCTCCAGAACGCAAAAGCTTCGGCAGGCGAATTCACATCTGCCGATAAGCAGGAATATTTTGAAAAATTCAATATGGCGAACATCTTCTATATCGGCAGCGACCCCACGGGTCAAAACCGCATAAACGGCGACTTTCCCGCGGACGACCTCACCGTAGCCGACGTTAAAATATACGCAAAAGCGCTTTCCAAAGACGAAGTCGCCTATGCTTATCATTTGGCGTCATCTCTTTTCGAATAAAGCCGTCCGCAAAGCGGACTTCTAAAAATGCCCAAAAGGGCATTTTTAGTTTTAAGGAACAAGACCGCAAGCGGTCTTGAAGTACTTTATTAACTTTTTTCTTTTCGAAAGAAAAAACCTGATATAATAAATTTTAAAGAACCCAGAGCGTTCTTTTCCTCCACCCTCGTGCGGCTCGCTATCAAGCCGCACGATAATATTCGCTCGCGCGAAATAAGATAATTGTCGATTTATGACAATACAAACAGCGAATTTTGTAATAAAATCACAAAATTCCTTAAACCGTGAAACAAAACTTAAAATTCGATTGACACAAGAGAGATTTTGTGGTATAAATAATTTATTAGTATAGTCGGCATCTATGCCGTCATATAAAATTTTTTAATAACAAATTTTAATTTTTAGGAGGAAATCATGAAAAAAATTCTCGCACTCCTTCTTGTTGTAGCTATGGCAGCTATGATGTTCGCTTGCGGTGGCACATCCGTAGACGATACAACAGATGACACAAGCACAACAGAAACAACAGATGTTGCTACAACAGTTACAACAGACACAACTGCTACAACAGCTACAACAGCCACAACGGACACAACAGCCACAACGGACACAACTGCTACAACGGATACAACAGCCACAACAGATACAACTGCTGTAACGACAACAGCTGATACAACAACAGTTCCCGTTACGCCCACAAAAACAGTTGACGCTTTCGCAGACATAGTTTGCAAAGACGGCGAGCTCGTTGACCTTAAAGAAGTTGTTGAACTCGAGATCAAAACAGCTTCCGGTGCTGACGCTGCTACTGTTGAAGACGTAGAGGTTAGCCACAACGGCAAAACAGCTACTGTTCCCGCTCTCCGCATCAAAAACATCGGCACATGGGTAAAAGGCACTATCACAGATATCCTTGACGCTGACGATTTCAACAATCTCGTTTCCAAAAACGGCGGTTGGACAGTTGAAGTATTCTACCTCGACAACTCCACAACAAACGCTGTTCGCGGTATCGTTTGCGTAACAGAATCCAATGGTGGCAACAGATCCGGTTGGGGTATTGCCGAAAGAGCAACAGGCGTTCCTTACTTCATCACAGGTCACGCTAACGAAAATGCTTACTCCAACATCGACGCTAAGAGTGCTGCTTCCACAACAGACCTCGTTCACGTTGTTGCTGTTTACGACGCTTCTTCCAAATCCCTTTCTCTCTACATCAACGGCGTACTCGATGGTACAGCACTTGCTGCAGGTGCTTTCACAGCCGCTGACTACACAGAAAAGAATGAAGGCTTCAACATGGGCAACGTATTCTTCATCGGTAGCGACCCCACAGCAGTAACTAACAAGCCCAACGGTGACTTCCCTGCTAACGACCTCACGGTTGTTTCTGTAAAACTTTACGACAAAGCTCTCACAGCCGGCGAAGTTGCAACGGTTTACAACACAGCAACAGCTATTTTTAACTAATAGCTAATTAAATCAAGTCTAAATAACGCGCTCTTAAAGGGCGCGTTATTTACAATAAAAATAATATAAGGAGAAAAAGATGAAAAAAGTTATGGCATCTATACTCGCAGCAACAATGGCTATCGGTCTTTGCGCGTGCGGCAACGGTAGCACAACAAGCACGGACGACACCATCTCCACAAGCGGTACAACAGACGGTACAACGGAAATTGTTGTTTCCAATCCCCTCTTGGTTGAAACAACGGACGGCTTCGACGACAAGAACATCGTTCTTCAATTTGCCGCAGTTTCCGACGTTCACACATCCACAGACGATACATCGAAGGCTATCAGCTCCGACGGTGCAAAAGCGTTGAAACACGCTTTAGAAGTGCTCAAGGAAACAGCTCTTCTCTATACGGACACAGGTCTTAACGCAGTAGTTGTAGCGGGCGACCTTACAAACTCTTACACACCCAGCGTTGACACAAAGATTTCCGAAGCAACGGCGGTAAAAACGCTTTATGAATCCGTTTTCGATCCCAACGAAGTTCCTATGATCTTCACAGTAGGTAACCATGACCACGACTTCCAGAACACAAGCGCTTCCGGCGCAAGCCTTCAGGTATTCATGGATACCATCGGCGCGGGCAAAGAAGCCGCTTATACACAGTATGACGTTGAATGCAGCGACTCCGCAAACGGCAGCCGTCACTGCGTTATCAACGGCTATCACTTCCTCTTCGTTGAACCCATCACGTACGCTTGCAGCGGCGCAGATGACACAGGCGCTAAATATCAGGCGGCTACAAAAGCTTGGCTCGACGCAGAACTTGCAAAAATCACGGCAGAAAACCCCGACCAGTACGTTTTCGTTGTAACTCACCCCATGATCTACGGCACGGTATACGGTAGTGAACTCCTCACAAGCGGTATCTACTGGTACACAAAAGACCTCACTTCCACACTTGATAAATATCCTCAGGTAGTAACGTTCGGCGGCCACCTCCACTTCCCCATCAACGACGAACGCTCCATCATGCAGACAAACTTCACGTCTTTGGGCTGCGGCTCCGTTAGATACATGGCTATCGAAAACGGGGCATATGAAGATATGTCTAGCGCAACCGTTATGAAAGATGCTTACGGCGTTTCTTCCGGTTATCTCGTTCAGGTTGACGCAAGCGGCAATGTAAGATTTATCCGTCTTGACTTCACAAACGATGCTTCCATTAAAACTCCTTGGGTCATCACAACACCCACAACAGACGCTTCTCACCTCGATAAATACAGCAACGACCGTGCAAACGGCAACTCCGCTCCTGTTCTTCCCGAAGACGCTATCACCATTACAGATAACTCCAACACGGACGACGAAACGCTCTTCGCTAAAGTAACGTTCAAATCCGGTACAGATGACGACGTTATCCACCACTACGTCCTCACCGTAAAAGACGGCGACAGAGTTATCACAACAAAGAAGATTCTCGCAGACTATTACAAACATCCTCAAGTTTCCGAAATGCAGGCAGAATGGACGTTTGACCTCGGAACAGGCGTATTCGACCGCGGTTCCACTTACACGTTCACTCTCGTTGCATACGACACATGGGGCGCAGAAAGCAACACTGTAACTTACACTTACGCTCCAACGCTTAACCTCGAAGGCGTTACTATCCCCAACACTTATATCGATATCGATTTTGCAGGCGGCGCGGCAACAGATACAAACGGCAAAGCAACAGTTGAGCTTGTTGGCGCAACAGTTTCAGACACATCCGTTTCTCTCGGCGGCAAAACAAAGACTCTCTCCGCTCTCAACGTAACAAGCGAAGGTCAGTATGCCAAACTCACGCTGAATGGCTTCGCAGATAATTTCGACGTACAGAGCTTTATCAAAGAAAACGGTCTTACAGTTGAAATGGTTTACGTCAACCGTTCTGCAAACGGCACGCAGGGTATTCTCAGCGGCTACGACAGATACGGTATCGGTATTATTGAAAACAACGGTAAACCCGCATTTACAGCTTATGTAGGCAGCGCCTTGCAGACAGCTGAATACACGGAAAAAAACTCCACAACAGACCTCGTTCACGTTCTCGCGGTTTACTCCCGTTCCACATCTGCTAACTCCATCTCCGTCTTTGTAAACGGTGAAAAAGTAAGCACGGTAGTTTCCGGTACGCTCAAGGTTCAGGAAAGCAACCACAACGTGTTATACCTCGGCGCTAACTGCTCCGCGGGCGGCACCGCAACGAACTTGACAAGCGATCTTTCCATTGTAGATGTTAAAATTTATAATGAAAAATTCACGCACGCTCAGGCACTCATCCGCTACAACCAGTTCGTTGAAGAATTCAATAAATAATAATAACAACAAAAACATCAGACCTTTCGGTCTGATGTTTTTTCGTTTAATCTATTATCTCAAGCCACTTTGTTCCCTCTTCGGCTTCAGTTTCCAAATCCTCGATAGCGGATTCTATTTTCGATATTATATCGCTTGGAAGAGAGCCTTTATAATAGTGTCCATTTGTGCGAACACCGTATCTGCCTTCAAAGCTTGTGCTAAAGTAGAAAACGAAATAATATTCGGAACTGAACGAGTAGGCATCGTCCGCATAAAAGCTGTTATAACTGTTTCTGCCCAGATCGTCAAGAGAAGAATTTTCAAGGAAATCCGCTATAAGCGCTTTATCCGTCACCTTCAAAACAGGTTCTTCGCCGGCGTTTATCATTATATTACAATATTCAAAATATTCCGCTTTTTCTTCCCACGAAGCGTCAATGTACGGAGCATACTGTTTAAGATATCCAACGGTGTTCTTCATCTCTTCAGTAACGTATATCGTATAAGATTTTGTGTCAGAATTAAGAACTCCGCTTCTAACGTAGCAGGTTATAGATGCAACCGCCTCTTGTTTGTAATAATCTTCGCTTACGCTTGCAAGGTCAGCTTCAAGACAGTCTATCCAATCGTAATCGTCAAGCCCTAAATAGCTTTCAAATCGGGTGCTTGCTCCCGCTCCTATGAGGCTCAGCTTATCCTTGTTTTCGGCTAAATATTTGACCGTGGTTTCAAGAGCGTCTCTACCCGAAATGATAGCCAAAAATCCGTCGTCGGATGGTTCCACGCTCACGGGGAGGAAAACGTATTTCGTGATAGTGATACCATTTTCAAGCTTCATGCTCGCGCGGCATCTGATCGTTGTATATTCTACGTTTTTTTCATTGATATCGGTTATATCCGTCACAACGATACCGCCAGTATTCACGTGGCTTTGGCTCACGTCCATGCTGTCCATAAGGAACAACACATCTTCCTTGCCGTCTATACGAACGTTCTCGCCTCTGTAATATATCTCAAGGCTTTCAACGTTTTCGCTCTTGGGGAGCATTTCGTCGAAGCCGAATATGTCGGCATAGCAGAGTGGGAATACCACCGCAATGACCGCTATCATTATCCAAACGCGCTTAAATCCCGCGAAGAATTTTTTGCGGTTCCGCAAGAATATCATGTTGATTATGCCGAACGCCACAAATCCCACCGCCACGAAAGCGATAACGGCGGCAAACATGGAGTAACTTGTTATCTCATATATTATATATCCCGCGCAAAGCATTATCGCGTATGTCAAAATGTATTGAAGCACGATGGAGAATTTTTTAAAGATTATCGGTTTGCCCGCGTTTTCGCTTCTCAGCTTTTTGTAAATGAGCAAGGCTATCGCCGCAAATATTACGGCAAGCAAAAGCATAACGGCAAGGCAGAGAATAAATTTACCCGCGCCCATTTCTCCCGCTTCGTAAAAATACGAAAAATACATTATCGCGGGAGATTGCCAGCCAATAATGGCGTCCGCGTAAAGCGGTGTCATATAAAGCGAGTTCTGCCCCAAGAACGCGAAGAAAACAGTAAGAACGTAGATAAGCGGCACTATACCGAGAGATATCGCCGCGAGTATGGCGTGCGACCAAACCGTGCCGCAAAGCACCGCGCTAACGGAGAAGAACGCGCTTAGCATTACGAAATAAAACGTATTAAGCAAAAACTGTTTTACCGCAAGCGCGACGATCTCCGCCGTCATATACGAGGGGAAGATGACCATAGAGAGAAGCAGGCACACGAAAAACGCTGCCGTAAAATAGATTATCGAAACCGTGAGAGCGGCGAGGAAATGCGCCTCTCGCTTCACAGGCAGTCTGTGATAAAAGTTTATAGACTTTTTACCGTGTATGTATTTGAACATCACCACGGAGAAAAGGAACGCAAGCAAGATAGTTATAAAGAAAACCACCATGCTGTTCGGGTCGAAAAAGTCATTGAGCAGGTTGTCATAATACATAATACTTCTGTTGTCCAGCATCAAGATAAGACGCACGGGCAAAAGGCAGAAAAACGTGATAAACGATATCATGCCCAATATCCAATTATAGCGCAGGTCGTGCCGCAGCATCTTGCCGTAACCCGCGAAAGTTTCTTTTAAATCGAGTTTATTCTTCGAAGCCATAACCCTTCGCCTCCATTTCCATAATAAATACTTCTTCAAGCGTCAGCGGTATCAGCTCGTAGAATACGGGCAGCATAGAGCCGACCACTCTGTTTGCAAAAAAGCTGTCGCTCCGTGCAAATATCGTATAAACGCTGCCGTTTTTGGCAAAGTTTACGACGTTCAGTTCCCTGAAATCCTCGCGCGTTTTTTCTTCCTTGAACACCGCTTGAATTTTTATAAGCTCCGTCTTGATATCGTCGATATTGTTCGAAAGAACTATCTCGCCCTTGTGTAAGAGCACGATACCGTCGCAGATATCCTCTATCTCACGCAGGTTATGGGAGGCGATTATCGCCGTCATGCCGCGCTCCGCGCTTTCCTGTGCAAGCAGTTTTTTGACCTCCATGCGAGCCATAGGGTCAAGACCGTCGAACGTTTCGTCACAGTAAACGTAATCGGGCTTGCAGGAAACAGCGCAGATTATATCAAGCTGTTTTTTCATGCCTTTTGAATAGCCCGAAACCTGCCTTTTCACGTCAAGTGAAAAGCGGGCGAGCAAAGAATCGAACCGCGCCGCATCGAACGAGGGATACATTATTTTGTAAAAGGCGCGCACATCCGCGGCAGTTGAGGACGGCAAAATATATTGCTCATCAGAAATATATACGATGCGCTTTTTCGTCGCGGTGTTTTCGTAAACGTCTTCGCCGTCTATAAGCACCCTGCCCTTTTCCGATTTAAATATGCCTGCCATAACGCGCAGCAGAGTTGATTTTCCCGAACCGTTTGAGCCGATGAAGCCAAATATGGAACCGTTCTTTACTGTGAGCGAAACACCGCCCAACGCGCGGAAATCGTCGTAATATTTTTCCACGTTTTCAATTTGTATCATTGTTGCCCGCCTTTCCGTCGTCATAGACTGAAGATACCGCCGCGTCAATCTGACCGCGGCTTACGCCGAAAGTTTTCATTTTTAAGAGGAGAATTGAAAGCTCCTCTATAAGTTTTCCGTTTTGCGATGTGCGCAATCCCTCCAGCTCGCCGTTTACGAAACGCCCCTTACCCGCAACGGAATAAAGTACGCCGCGCCGTTCAAGCTCTGTAAATGCTTTCTGCACGGTATTTGGGTTAACCGCCAGCTCCACCGCAAGCTGCCGCACAGATGGCACTTGGTCGTCTGCCTTGAGCACGCCCTGCATGACAAGCGTATTTACATTTTCCACAAGCTGTTCATATATGGGTTTTCTGGAATGGAGATCTACCTCTATCATTGCGCCGCCTCCTTTTCTGTACTATTTGTATTAGTACAGTTATGATAGCATATATTTCCGCATTTGTCAAGTAGCGTATAAAGCCAAAATAATATCATTGACAAATGTTCTGCAGAGAAGTATAATAAACTTATGTGTTTACTATGAATTTAAAAATAAAGGAGCAATTTTGTGATAGAAATTAAAGAATTGACAAAACAGTTTCAGAACGACACAGAAATCAAATACAAAAACATCAGGTTTGAAAGCGGTAAATCATATATGCTTTTGGGCGCTTCGGGCTGTGGTAAATCCACCTTGCTCAATATGATAGCGGGCATTCTCTCCCCTACTTCCGGTTCCGTCGTTATCGACGGCGTGGAAATGAGCTCCAAGCCTCAGCGTGAAAGGGACAAGTTCCGCATTGAAAAAATCGGCTATATTTTTCAGGATTTCAAGCTCATAGACGAAATGACGGTTTCGGACAACGTAAATATTCTTCGTCTGGAAGGCGTAGACACCTCCGGGGAGCAGGAAATGCTCCAAACGCTCGGTATAGCGGAAAAGAAAAACTCTAAAATAAAGCACCTCTCCGGCGGTCAGAAGCAGAGGGTCGCCATCGCCCGCGCGCTTGTAAAAAAGCCAGACATCATTCTTGCGGACGAGCCTACGGGTAACCTCAATTTTGCAATAGGCGAGCAAGTCATACGCGAGCTTATCCGCGTTTCCGACGGCAAAACTCTTATCGCCGTCACGCATGACGACCGTCTTTCAAAATATTTCGATGAAGTTATCGACATGAACGAGATGACGGACGGTATGTGCGATATCGAAATGAACGCGGAGGAAAACTGAAATGTTAAAATTTGCATTAAAAAACATGGCGATAAAAAAAGTGCCGATATTCATGGTCGTTCTTTCCATCATAATCTCTGCGGGCATTGGCGTTCTTGCCTTCAACGTAGCAAGCCAAGTTGACGACGGAATTACCGAAAATGCGGGGTATTATTCCGTCATAATCGGTCCCTCCGGCAGTAAAACTCAGCTTGCAATGAATACGATGTATTTTTCGGATTCGCCCCTCGGCACAATTCCCTATTCCGTTGCAATATCTCTCATGCAGGACGGAACACGCGTCAGTTCAGTCATTCCTTTCGCAATGGCAGACAGCTATAACGGCTATAACGTCGTTGGCACAACGTCCGCTTTTCTAAACTCGAAAACGACGGCTCAAGGCGAAATGTTCAGCGACAGCGAAACCATGCAGGTCGTTGTCGGCAGCAACGTTGCAAAATACAACGGGCTTAAGATCGGTGACGTTATCTATACAAGCCATTCCGCAAGCAGCAGTATTCACGCGCACGGAATCACCGTTGTGGGTATACTCGAAGAAAGCCATTCACCTTACGACAACACGGTGTTCACACAGATCCGCACTCTATGGCAGATGCACGAGCACGACGAGAGCGAAGAAGAACACAGCGAAGAAGAGCATATGAGCGGCATGGTCTGCGCCGTTCTCGTTAATACGAAAAACCCCGCCTATGCCATGCAGATCGTTAACGAATACGACAGAAAAACAATAACGTCAGACGACGGTGACACGTTCACTCTGCAAGCGATAGAACCGATGGATATCGTCCGCGATATTTTAAGCGATGCGGATAACACGAAATATATCGTTTTCATTCTTTGCGCCATCATTCTCATCATGAACATACTCGTTATCTCCATCATCACGCTTTTGAATATGTATAATTCGGCAAAAGAAATATCCCTCATGCGCCTTATCGGCATCAGCATGAAGAAAATAACTTTGCTTTATATCATTCAAAACGGCATCATAGGGCTTATCTCCACGGCGCTCGCCTTTGCGGTATCAAGAGGCTGTCTGCTTTTGATGAACGACTATGTATCGTCCATGGGCGTGGTATTAAACTCCACAAAAGTTTATCCCTTGGAAATCGGAATACTCCTCGGCGTATTTCTAATAAGCGTGCTTCCGACGATAATATGGACTTTCTTTATGTCGCGGAAGGACAGCATATCAAATTGATGTGAGGTTGAAAATGAAAAATAAACTGACTAAAATTTTATGTTTACTTTTGGTATTTTCGCTGTCGCTCGGTCTTATCGGATGCGGCGGGAATTCGGAAGATGAAAAAGACGCTGTAAAGATCAGCTTTGCTTCCGCCGCGGGTTACGATTATCTCAAAACACTCAACGGAAAAAAAGTAACCATCAACGGATATATGGCGACAAGTTCCCCTGTTGACGGGTCGTTCTTTTTTCTCATGAATTTGCCGTACCAGAACTGCCCATTCTGTATTCCCAATACCACTCAGCTTTCCAACACCATGGAGATATACCCCAAAAAGGGGAATTCTTTTGATTATACCACGCAGGCGATAAAAGTTGTCGGAACGCTCCTCGTTTCGGAAAGTGAGGATAAACCTTTCACGGATATGTACGGGTACGAATTTAATTTCAAAATAGTTGACGCAACGTATTCTATCATCAATGACAGCGAGCTTTCGGAAAATATGGCTCTCTGGCAAAAAATCGCTGAAAGCGACGTGGTAACGGAAATCTATTCGATGTACGATTACCTCAACTTCGTTTGCTTGTGGCCCACTTATTATGTAAATTCATACGTTGACGAATCGGGCGCAACCGTCCCGGGATATTATCTCTACGCCTCCGACGCCGAATATTATATATACACGGACGGCGCACAATGGAACTACGGCTATGCGGACGGATATTTTGACTCTATCATAGCAAAGATCAAATCCGTAGACGCAACAGCATTTGACGACATTGTGAAAAACGTGGAAAAAGCATCCGCTCTAGCTCAAAAAGCGCTCTCTGAGCTTGAAAACCAAAACTATACCACGGAATATAAGTACGTAGAAATGTTCGGGAAAGAAGATTATATCTTCACGCTGACAAACGGAGAAGAACTCGAAGCCGAACTGCAGGAAATTTACAATGAATTTGCAAACTGGATCGGCAGTTGGGAAATGTAAAAAGGCTAACTCACTAAAAAAGGATTTATAAACGCAATTTTCCATGACATAAAAACAGCTCCTCTTTTTAGAGGAGCTGTTTTTATTTTTTCAATGATTTTGCATAAGCAAGCGTTTGTTTGAGCGCGGCTTCTTTCGGTATGCCCGCAAGCCGCAGCTTGTGAGCGTATGCAAGCGCCTCGGAAAAGCTTTCGTCGGGCGCAAGTCCCGCCGCGACGAGATCGCGCCCCATAACGTACGGGCGGCTCATCATCTCGTTATACTCGTCAAGCCGTGCGAAAAGAAAATTTTCATATGAAACCGCCCCGCCCTCACATATGCGCCCCAAATGGTCGGCTATGGCGATATAGATGAGGTCTCGCGGTGAAACAGAGCTGTCGAACATCTTGTTCGTCGCCTTGACGGAGGAACCGTGCGCGGCGAGCGTATTAGGTCTCATGTGGTTTTCCGCAAGATTGATGACGTATTTTATTGTCTGCGTTTCGTTCGTTATGCGGCGAAGAAACGCCTCGATAAGCGGCAGTCCCTTTATTTCGTGCTCATATGAATGTATAACACCGTTCACTCTCTCCGTGCAGATAGCTTTGCCGAAATCGTGCGTAAGCGCCGTCAGCATAAAGGCAAAAGGATTTGAAGCGAGCTCACGCAGTTTTGCGGCTTCATCCAGCACCATCATCGTGTGCGTCCAAACATCGCCCTCTGCGTGGTACTTCGGGCTTTGCTCCACACCTATAAGCGCAGAAAGTTCGGGAAACCATTCGTCAAGCTTTCCCACTTTGCGCAAAACTTCGAAAAATGCCGAAGGCTTTTTCGCCTTTAGCATAGCTTTGCGAAGCTCCGCTTCCACCCTCTCTTTCGAGAGCTCGGAAAGACTTATCATTTTACAAAGTTCAACCGTTTCTTCCGCCACGGAAAACTCAAATCTCGCGGCAAATTGCGCACAACGGAGCACGCGCAGAGCGTCCTCTGTGAAAGTTTCGCTGTTGACGTGGCGTATCACGCCGTTTTTCAAATCGTCAAGACCGCCGAAAGAGTCTGTTATCTCACCCGTCAGCACGTTCATCATCAGCGCATTTATAGTAAAATCACGACGCTGTGCCGCCTTGCGCGCACCGATAAACGGGTCAACGAGCATTTCAAAATCCCTGTGTCCTCTTCCCGTTGCGCGCTCGCACCTCGGCATGGCGATATCCACCGCAGAACCCTTGACAGAATATATGCCAAAACTCTCTCCAATCGTTATACGCTCACCAAGAGAATCCAAAATCTCACAAAGAGCGTGCGGCGTTATCCCATGGACTTCTATATCAATGTCTTTATTTTCTATATTTAAAATCTTATCTCTGACATATCCACCCACAAAATAAACGGTGCCGCCGAGCTCCGCCGCTTTTTCGGCAACGGCGCGGGAAAGAGATAAGTCTTTTTCAAAATCGTTCATAGGTTCACTTCCTTTGCTTTTATTATAACATTAAGTATGGGAAACAAAAACGCTTTTATGCGTTTTTTAGCACTAAAAAAGTGTGCCAAGCGTTCTTTGGCACACTTTTTATATATAAAATTATTCTTCGTAGATAGAAAAATTCAAATAACGTGTTGTTCCGTCATAAAGAGGAACCACCAATCTGTAACTTCCCGGGGTGAATTCATACTCGGCTTTTAAATATTTTTCCAAATAAATTTTACCACTTTTTGTGTTGTCGGAGATATTTTCCAAAACGCTTTTTTCCGCCATAAACGGAATACGCACCCACGCTCTAGTTTCCATCCCTGTTTGAGCCGCAGGATATATATCATATATATTGGGATAAAGCTTTTCAATGAACAGCATTTGGCACATAGCTGGATCTCCCGTTTTATTTACGATTGTACATTCAATGTATTCGGGTACTCCGATAAACTGGGTTTGAGTTAAATAAAGTTCATAATCAAATTCATACATGCTAGCAGGATCTATCATATTGGCGGGCATCTCAGGAGAGAAATACCAAGGCTCGTCGGCGCGTGGTTGCCATTGTTCCGTAGAAGTATCTCCGCAAGTACAATCGGGATTATCGCAAGAGGTATCACCGCAAGAACAAAGAAAACAAGAAATAACCGAAAAACAAAGCAGTAAGCTTATAAATTTTTTCATAAACATTTAGTTACCTTTCTATATAATATGCGATTGCATTATATATTTTGTCGTTAATGATCGTTCCACCATTATAACCGGCGTAATCATCTCCAAGTAAAGTGTCAAGATATTGGCTAGTGATTATTGCATAACACACGTTATTGCTCTTTTTATATATCGGACCTCCGCTCATTCCTTTCCTTGTATTATTGGTGTAATAAACCATATAATCATCTTTTTTTCTTATTAAACCTTCCGAAGTACACTGAACGAACACCTGAGCATGGCTACATCCATCGTCTGTACAACCTGCTACAGCACACTTAGGATAGCCACTTGCATAGTATTTTGTGAATATTGAAGTTGATACTCCTGTTGCGCAGGCAAAGTTGTACGCATCAGCAATAGGCTCTTGTAATTGTATAACACACCAATCATATTTTAATGCTTCTATAGAACCACTATTACCATTTGTACTTATCATCGCATCGGAGTAATCATAGCAAGTCCACATCAAAGGTAGTATATAATCATTATCTGCTGCTAACGGAGTTGTAATTGAATTATAATAAGGGTATACTCTAAATTCTAAACTCTGAAATTCACCATTTTTATAACTTACCATATTATGCGCCGCGGTAACCAAAACATCGGGTGCAACCATAAATCCGGTACCTCTGTACCAATCTTCACCAACTCTAGAAAGTATCAACACAACACCGGAATAGGGGTCTGATGTCGGAGCCGTATATTTATATTCATCATCATCAAGATTTGCAAAAGGTTCTATATCGGAATCGGTATTCAAGGAATCGTTTATAGCTTGCAATCTAGGTAATTCAGAAGCCATAGCACTTAATTCGTATGTTGTCGTAGTCATACTAGCATAATCAGGAATACTGTTAACGGGTATTCTTTGATATGTTTGATTGACATAATCATATTCTATATAATATTCAACAGTATTAGAATCGGCGATTTCGTCAATAGCGCTAACTATAACAGACGATGAAAAAGCAAAAATCATACAAAATGCCAAGAAAATGGCTAAGAAACGTTTCATAGTGGTTTTCATTTTAATTAATCCTCCAAACTTTAAATTTAATGCTTTGTAATTTGTAAATTAAAAATTCATCGGTATCACCTTTTATAATTATAATATAATTTATATTGGGAATTGTCAATATAAATGGAAAAAAGTTAAAGTTCTGTCAATGGTTTAGTAACAATTATCGTCAAAAAGCAGTCCGCTTTATAAAGCGGACTGCTTTCCCTTACGCTTTTCTTGAAAAGCGTATTTGCGGAGCAAATACCTTTTCAAACCTATAATTAAAATAACCTCTGTCGAGCTTGCTAGCTACAAGCGAAACAAATTTATTGTCAAGCGCTTCCTCCAAAATATTGTTTGCACTCTTTGCAATAAATTCCACGCCCGGGTCTTCCGCGGCTCGGCAGACCATGGAACCGTCCTCAAAGAAAAATTTCAAAATTCGAGAGCACGGTGTTTCGATAAAATCTATCCTAACAACAAGAACAGGGCGCATATCCTCGTCATGTGCGTAGCGTGCAAAAGCGCACACATCAAAATTTTCACCGTGAAACGAAAGCTTCGAACGCTCGCCACGAATAAAGCCCGCGCAAAAGACATGAACTTCGTCGTTTTCCGCAAAAGTTATCTCCACGCGCGCGTTTTCCCTGTCGAGCGTAAAGTTTACGCTCTTCGCGCCTTTCGTGTAATTATTCTGCGAAACCTGCAAAATAACGGGCATCAGTCCAAACGAGGGGGAGCTTTCGTCGTTCGCTTCGTAACTGCCGTAGAAAAGCGCTTCAAGATCATCGTATATCTGCGCTTTGCCCGCAAGCCTTGCGTTACCGCCGCCGAAAGCAAGCGTTTTCGTAATACGTTCGAGCGAAGCGCGGTCGCGCCTGTCGGGCGGCAATTTTTCAGGGAACGTCCCGCCGAAAACCGAAAGCGTTATATCGTAATAATTGCTCTGTTGGAAAAGCTCGCCGTTGCCCGCATTTGAAACAACGATAATGCCGTTGTTTCGAAAACCGAGCACGTTCTGCCCCAACATTCCGTTGAAAAGGAACGTGTCCGTATCTCTGCCCACCCATATCTGGTAGCCGTAGTTGAACGCGCCCGCGTCGAGCGGCGTTACGGCGTGAGCCGTTGTCGCGTCGCGCAGATATTCTTCCGAAACAATGCGCTTTCCGTTCCACACGCCGCCCTGCATAACGAGCACACCTATCTTCGCCATATCCTCGGGGCGGATATAAAGCCCCCAACCGCCTTTTTCTATACCCATCGGGCATTTCTCCCAAGCTATATCGGTAATGTCCAACGGCTCAAAAAGGCGTTCTTTAAGGTACTCGGTAAGGTGCTGTCCGCTCTTTCTGTAAACTATCGCGGAAAGGACGTACGTATTAAGGCTGTTATAACTAAAGTTTTCCCCCGGTTTGCCGTTTGTGGCAGATGAAAAATAGCTCTTTATCCAGTTTGTGCTGATAAATGCTTCTGCTTCATTGAAAACGATGCCCGTACGCATGGTGAGAAGATCTTTTACCGTTATATCGTCCGTGCGAAGTTTGCTGATAACGCCGATCCTATCATCAAAAATGTCTGCCGCGCGGTCTGAAAGAGATAGCTTTCCCTCGTCGATAAGCATACCTATTGCAATGGACGTGATGCTCTTACAGGCAGAAAACGTCATTTTCGGCACGGTTATGTCTTGACCGCCGAAACTACATTCGTATATGACCTTATTGCCGCGCAATATCATAATATTGTGCATATTAAGCGTTTTGTCAGCTTTTATTTTTTCTATATATTCAAAAATAAGAGAAGAAGGAACACCCGCTTTCTCTGGGAAAACGCGTTCAAAACCATTTTTCACAGGAGAAAGCATTATATCAGGTTTTTGCGGGAGTGTTTCCATAGGGGGAACGGTAGATTTTTTCGAATCCATAACGTCAGTCACAAGAGTTGCCAAACGGTTTACAGCATTTAAGTTCATAATTCACCACTCGATTCTTTTATTTGTAAAATTATTCCCTCTTTATATAATAATTATATCACCCGCCGCTCTTTTGTCAACAATTCAGAAAAAGCGCAAAAAAATGTTTACATTTTCGCAAAAAACGAGCAA
>JBGVFW010000386.1:0-5558 GCA_045121315.1 Eubacteriales bacterium | reverse complement strand
TTTTCAGCTACGAGGCTCTCCGCTCCCGCCTTTGCGACAGCCGCTTCGCGCTTGACGGGTTCAAGAACCTCATAGGCCCCGTTATCAGACTCAAAAGGCTTTCAGACGACGAGCTTTACGCGCTTATCTGCCGTGTGACCGCCCTTTATTCCCAATATTATAACTGGGAATGCACCATTACCGACGAGGAAAGAATTGAATTCTTAAATATCTGTCTTTCCCGCGCGGGAGCTGACATAATGATCACTCCACGAGAAATGCTCCGTGACTATATGACGGTGCTTAACATTTTAATGCAGAATCCCGATGCTAAATTTGCCGACGTGGTGGGCAAGAGCGTAACCCTTTCCCATGCAGATATCGGCGACGGAGAGCCCGTCTCTCCCGTAACGCCCGTGCAAAACAGAACCTACACTGCGGCAGACATAGAATTCTAAAAGGAGAAAAATATGAACAGCGAGAAGATATTCGATAGATTTCCCGACTATATAAGAGAATATATTTACGCACACTCCTGGGAGTCGCTTCGCGCAGTTCAAATCGAGGCGGCAAACAGTATTTTCAATACTGATAACAATCTTCTGCTCACCTCGTCAACCGCAAGCGGAAAGACCGAGGCGGCATTTTTCCCCGTTCTTTCGCTCCTCAGTGAAGCTCCCCCATATTCCATCGGTGTGCTTTATATCGCGCCCCTAAAGAGCCTTATCAACGATCAGTTTGAGCGCATAAGCGACCTTCTTGACATGTCGGGCGTTGAGGTTACACATTGGCACGGCGACGTTTCGGCTTCCCACAAGAAAAAACTACTCGACAAGCCGCGCGGAATTTTGCAGATAACCCCCGAATCGCTCGAGGCTATGCTTATAAACCGTTCAAACGATATCCCAAGGCTTTTCGGTGATCTTCGCTTCGTGATAATCGACGAGATACACACCTTGACGGGTACTGACCGAGGAAACCAGATAATATGCCAGCTTTCCCGCATTGCCCGACTTATCGGATATCATCCAAGACGAATAGGGCTCTCGGCAACCGTGGGTGATCCCTCGACGGCTGCCGCTTGGCTTACCGCCGACACGGGCAGAGCCGTTGACACTCCCGTATTCCAAAACGAAAAAATCAAGTGGAGACTCGGACTTGAGCATTTTTATATTGAAAATCCCGAGGCGGAAAAATATGCCTCAGAGCATCCCGACACCGAAACTGCTCCCGTCGACGATAATACCAAGGGCGAGAACATCCCCGTGGACAGCAAACCAAAAATTCTCGTCCCCAAAATAGACCCCGGATACGAATACGCATATGATTGCGTAAAGGACTCAAAATCCATAGTTTTCTCCAATTCCCGCGAGGAGACCGAATATATCTGCGCCACGATGCGCCAGATAGCCCGCGCACGGGGTGACAACGACTCCCGCATCCTTATCCACCACGGCAACCTCTCCGCATCCTTGCGCGAAGAGGCGGAAATGAAAATGCGTGATAACGAGGAAAACATCACAACCTGCGCCACAGTCACAATGGAGCTTGGAATCGACATCGGCAAGCTTCAAAGAGTTCTCCAGATGCAAGCGCCGAACACGGTTTCAAACTTCCTGCAGCGTCTCGGACGCTCGGGCAGACGCGATATGCCGCCCGAGATGATGATGGTTTTCCGTGAGGAGGAGGCGCTTCCAAACACACCCCTGCCCCAGCTTATACCGTGGGAGCTTCTCCGCGGTATCGCAATAATTCAGCTTTATATTGAGGAGCGCTTTATAGAGCCGCCCTCTATCAAGAAAATGCCCATGAGCTTGCTTTTCCACCAGACGCTCAGCGTTCTGGCTTCAAGCGGCGAGCTCTCGCCCAAGGCTCTTGCCGAAAGAGTCCTGACACTGCCGCCATTTATTAACGTAAGCCGCGAGGATTACCGTGAGCTTATCGTCTCCATGCTCAACTGCGACTATATTCAACTGACCGAGATCGGCGGACTTATAATTGGTCTTGCAGGCGAGCGACTTCTGCGCAGCTACAAGTTCTTTGCTGTCTTCAAGGATAGCGAGGACTTTACGGTAAGATGCGGCTCGGACGAGATCGGCACTATCACCACACCCCCACCCGTTGGCGACCGATTCGCTCTGGCAGGTCGCGTTTGGGAGGTCGAGGAGCTTGACATTCAAAGAAAGCTCATTTACGTAAAGAAGGTCGACGGCAAAATGGAGATCTCCTGGCCCGGCGACTTCGGTGAGATACACACCAAGATCCTTATGCGCATGAAGCAGGTGCTTATGGAGGATACAGTTTACCCGTACCTCAAGGAAAACGCGCAAAAGCGCCTTGAGATCGCTCGCAGATGCGCCCGCAACACGGGTATGCTCGAGCAGTCCCTCGTGCATCTTGGCGGCTACTCCTATTGCCTTTTTCCGTGGCTCGGCACTCGCTCCTTCAGAACGCTCCGCAAATACTTAAAGCACAATGCCCAGAAATTCAACATCTCGGGCATCGAATTTGAGGGCTGCTACTATATCACCTTCAAGATGGAGAAGACCTCCCCCGACTATCTTATCTCCCGACTTATGCAGGACGTTGAAAGATACGGCATCAACCCGCATGAGCTGGTCGAGAACGGCGAGATCCCCATATTTGAAAAGTACGACCCCTATATACCGCAATCCCTTCTGCGCCGCGCCTACGCGACCGATAAATTGCGCGCCGATGAGCCCGAGGACAAGATCCGCGAGCTATTCGGGGAGATAAAATAAAAAATACACCGCCGCGGATTTCCGCGGCGGTAGTTGTATGTATAAAATTTATTTTACATTATCTCACCCGTACGGAATTCAAGCGTGCCATTGAGGTACGCCTCCTCGTCCTCGGGGGCTAAAACTATAATACCATTCGGCAAAATGTAGCTGCCGTTTTCGGTGTGGGGGTAATCGGTGGGGATGCTGTTTAAAACACCAAAATCCACCAATTGTCTACAGTATATACACGGACTTCCTAATTCGCCCGCAGTTCCTGAAACCACATGAGGTTGATATACATAGTCTCCACAAGCACAATATGATATATGACTTCCCGCAGAGTATCTCTGATAATGATGTGTGTATGAATGATTCTCGTAACAGGTATATGTTAACCCTTGAACCATATTGGTTGCCTTATGCAATGTTTCGGAATAATATATTTCATTACCATAATTTTGTTGAACAATGTTATCAAACGATGCCACATATCTGCAGTATTTACACTTATAATAATCCTTGTTGCCATAACTTGCAACCGCCATCATATTACCACTAGATAAACCATGTTCCGATCCGCAATCACCATAAATTTCATATGTATAATTGTTTAATTCTTCGCTTGTTAGATTCTTGGTTCCATTACAAATAGAGCATATCAATTTATGTGTTCCATCAAAATCTATATAAGCATAAAGCCATTTATGATCATTATCCGTATGAAATCCTCTTGTTATCGCAACTCCGGCAATATCTTTATATGTAATATCCGCACTTCTCTCAGTAAAAGGAGCACCATATCCCATAAGGACTTCGTGATGATGATATAATAACTGTTGTTCAGATTTAATTTGAGGATATTCATCATCATCAAAACCATTACACAAATTATTATTATCCAAATCAAGCAATCCCAAAACATGACCAAGCTCATGTGCGCCATCTCGTTCTCTTACATGTGCAACTAAATCCGCATCATAAGTTCGATCATCATTAGGATCATTTAGATTTCGTAGATCAATATGCTCATAAAAGTACTCAACATTAACGTTCATTTCCCATTCAGAATAATGTAAATGGTGTAACCCTGTTTTTATTTTAATCGTATCCTTACTATCTTCAACTGCATTTGTCGATGCTATATAATTATTAGTTGGGTTTTTTACCGGATATATTGTCAAATTGCTATTATTTGCAGTTCCTGGAACAACATTTATTAATTTACGCTTTATTACATTTCCGGAAGCATCGTAAGAATAAAAATATACATTATTCCATTTTTCCATGCTTCTCGCGTATGCTTCTTTTATATCGTTTGCAACCGTTTGAGAAACATCGGTTGTCCAAGTATATGTTCCATCTTTTGAATAATTGGCAAAATAATATCTTACAGTAGTTTCTTCATGGCTCAAATGTTTATATAATGAACCGTTTTTTAAAACGTACCACGCTTCGTTATCTCCGTCAATATTTGGATTTGGCGAACAATAATCATAATTAACATCTAATGCTTGCTGATCAGCGGACACTTACAAACATTCCAAAACACCGACTGCTATTACCAAAGATAAAACAATCGATATAGCTTTATATTTTATTTTCATAGCCCTAGTCCCTTCCAATATTTTAACAATTTATAAGAGAATTCTTCAATGTCAAACAAGCCATAATAATAAACCATACTTCCCTTGGTAACGCTATATTCCCGCATTGAATCAATCAAGACCGCATAATAATTACCAAACTCCTGTTGTAAATCTCTGGTGTTTGAAACGATTCCATCTACACCGGTCAAAAATGAAATATAAACATTTCCGTCAAGCTCAACGCACGGAATAATATCCCATTCGTAATATTTCGAGATAAACACCGTGTCTTTTTGGGGCTTGTTCAGATAAATAAATTCTTCATCAAACGCAATTTCATTGTTTGTATTAAATCCTTCCGAAAAGCTCACTTCATATATTTGAAAATTTTCCACATAAGGAACCGAAACGCTATCAGATAAAATGTTTTTCACAAATAAAGCTCGATTAATTTGAAACGCCACCACAAATTTCTTACCATCGTAATATTCTAAAATGTTCTCGGGATTATCAAATTTCACCCAAGTATATTTCTCTGAACAACAAAGCGTATCACACTCAAATTCGCCATATTCATGTGTAGCATTATAATATCCACATATATAATAATAGCTTTCGGAATCAAATTTTACATGCAACGGTTGCTTTGGTTCCCTCATATCTGCAATATCTTCTTTATGATACCTTACTGCCATTTCATCTTCCGTATTTAAGCTTATAATGTATTCTTGGAGTCCTGAAATAAGCTCTCTTTTCCTTTCCTCAGGAGAAAGGGAAATTAACGATACATCCTCTACGGTATAAAGATTATCGTCTTCGCTCGTCGGCTCTTCCGTTGTCGGTTCCTCTGTGTCGGGCGCACCATTTGAAAGCGCACTTATAGATTGACCTTCGTTAGCGTTATCCGCCAAGTCCTCACACGCTACAAAGCAAAGCGCAAGAGCGAAAACCAAAGCTAAAATTAAAATCAATTTTTTCATAATAAAAACCGTCCTTTCGCAATAAATTTAAGCGAATACTAAAAAAGCGCACAAATCGAACTGTAAATGGCAGTTCAACTTGTACGCATCAAAAATTATTTTTCAGTTGTCCATATTCAAAATGGAAAGAGCAATCTTTATTTTGCGCAAAGCCGAACTGCTTGAGCTTATAAAAAATCATAATTGCACCTCCGTTTTTTATTTGGTATATTATTCTTGTTAATATTATATCACATTTCTGATGTAATGTCAATATACAGCGAAATGTT
>JBGVFW010000385.1:0-1676 GCA_045121315.1 Eubacteriales bacterium | reverse complement strand
GCTCGGAAACTTTTGGAGCTGTAAAAGCGATATCGCCTTGCATAAACGAGGAGTTTTCATCGAATTTCGCGTCAAATTCCGCTCTGTAAACGGATTTTTTGCCTTTTATAAGCTCACATATTATCTTGTGACCGTCGGAAGTTTCGTGCGTGTCGTTGCAGATGAAAAGCTCCGTGCGCGTTTCTTCTCCCGCAAAATACGTCTTGCGGTCGTTTCTTATGTTTATCATAAGAGGTGTGAGCGCGTCGCGGTAGGCGAAGAATGCGGGTTTGGGATTGCGTTCGCAATCAACAACGGTCTTCATCCAGCCCGAGGGCCACGCGTCAATGAAAAGGTGGAGAGCAAATGTTACCATGTTCGGATCGCGGCGGAACGCTTCCGTCTGCACCTTTGTGCCGAACGCTTGGTGCTTGTGACTTTCCCGTACCCAATCTTCAAGGGTTTCCTGCGTGTCGTAATAGAAAAAGTGCATATTTCCGCTTTGTGAGTCTTTTATCATGCCGGGTTCCCAAGTTTTTTCTTCTTCTGCCGTCTGTGGCAGCCACTCTTTGGGATAATGATTTTTCATAAGCGGAACCGGATCAAGACCTTCCGCGCCGAACTCTCCGCAGCCGTAATACCAACCCTCTTTAACTCCGAGCCAGTACCCTCGGTGGAGCTTGCCCATATCGATGCCGTGACCGTTGTACCACGTGCAGTAACAATGGTTATCGGGCAGGGTGATGTCAGGCGGGTCATAGTCGCCGTCGATGTGCTTTATAACTCTGTCGGGGTTGAGAAGGCGCACAGCGGTGTCGCACGCTTCAAAGAAGGCTTCCATTTCATCGCGCACGAGGTGGCGGTGGGGGCGGTTCGCCGCGTTTGCCATAGGCTCATTCATATAGGAAACGAGTATGCTCGACGCGTGCGAACGGATAAGCTTTTCCATCTCTTCCGCTTGACGAACGCCTTCTGCAAACTTTGTGCGGCGCATTACAGTAAAGAGAGGCAGGTCTGTTTGGAGCATAAGACCGATAGAGTCGCAAAGCTCGTATATTTCTTTCTGCACTGGGCGCTGTGTAAGGCGAAGAAAGTTCATATTGCACGCTTTTGCCATGAGCATATCGTAAAGAAGCGAGTCGAAATTTCCTTGCAGAACGTCCTGCTGTTCATATCCCATTGTGTTAGCGCCGCGAAGGCGAATTGACTTGCCGTTGAGGTAGAACATACCGCGCGGCACGCTCTCCGTGTCCTGTTCAAAACTGCGCATACCGAAAGCGGATGTCTGCACGTCGCAAACCGCGCCGCCCGCCGAAAGCGTTATCTGCGCTTCGTAAAGATAAGGCGAGTCGGGCTCCCATACACGGACATCGCTCATGGGGAAGCGGAGCTTTACAAGGTTTGCTCCTTTGTAAAATTGAAGCTTTACGGCTTCCTTCATGCGCTTGCCGTTTTCAAGGTTGGCAAGAGAAACACGGTCGCCGTGATCGTCGTTTGAAAAAGTGATAGGCTCGTAAACGTAGTTTTCAAGCACTATGGCTTCGAAATTACGTCCATAAACGGAGTATGTGAGTTTTACGTCTTTAAGAGGGAGATAGTCACAGTTGTAGACTTCGCACCATACCTCGTATTCCTTGCTTTCAAGCAAGGGGCGAACGAAAATGTCGGAAATGAACGCGCGGGAGCGAACCTCCACT
>JBGVFW010000384.1:0-2864 GCA_045121315.1 Eubacteriales bacterium | reverse complement strand
GCATGATGCGCGGTGTGCCAGAGAACACTTCTTTTATCGCGGGCATTATCACGTCGCTTTCGGCGGGTGTGTACATGAGCCAGCTTTGCGAAACGATTATGAATGCTGCCGATATGAAAATGCCGATGTTGACGGATTTGTCGGCTTCCTTTTTACCCTCGTTTTCACTTAAAATGTCGGTTATGAGAAACGAAGCCGCGAAAAGCACATTGCCAAGCGTTTGTTCAAGCCCGAAAGCGTTTATGAGTATCATTGCTTCGATATTTGCCGCTATCGCACAAAATACGGTCATTGCGTGAAGCCCGCTTTTGCCAAAAAATTTATATGCGAGTAAAACAAGTCCGAATTCGGCTATCAGAGATAATATAAGTAAAAGCTCGTTCATCTTGCACCTCAGCCCACACCGAAGTCCGTGTTTGCAAGAAGAATATCGACTCTTGCGTCGTCCTTGAAAAGAGGAAAGACCTCACGCATAAACGCGACAATAACATCTTTTGAGGGCTTTATTTTTGTCGTATTCTCTGTCATTACGTTGACGCAAACGCGGTCAAAATAACGAAGCCCCGTTTCAATATCACTTCTCATATCGTCGGCAGTCTGCCCGTCAATTCCGCAAAGCAGGTTTATCTCTTTAAAACCTGCGGCGGCGATCTCTTTCGGAGAGGCGTTTCCTATGCCTTTTTTCAGCACATTTTCGCGGAAAGAAATGTTAAAGGTTTCTATCCCAATTTTGTATATAACTTCGATGCCGGCATCCGCAAAATATTTGCTGAAAACGGGGAGTGCCGCTCTGTGCATCCAATGGCACTCGATGTGAATGGAAGTGATGCCCTTTGAAACGGCGGTACGGCGTATCTCTTCAACAGTTTTCTTGTTTAGATCAGTGAAACTGCCCGAATTGATGACTTCAAGCTGCCCGAATTTTCCTGTCACGTTTTTGAGAACGGAGCGATTGAGCGAGAAATTTGCTTCCTCGTCGTGCGACGAATCAAGGTGATAGTCGCAAAAAGTGCATCTGTGCCATTTGCATCCGTTTCCACGCAAAAGTACTATTTCGCGCGGATTTTTTTCTGTTATTATGTTGTATCTTTCCACAATATCTCCCACACATCAAAGCCTTGCCGAATGACTCCCGCATTTCCCCGGAGTGCAAAAAAAGAGCGCACTACGGCGCTCTTTGCATATAGCTTCGGTGTGTTCCCGTAGTTTTGTTTTTAGACAGGAGGGTTGCGAACTGTCCGAGAAAAATTATATCACAAAAAGCTTCTCTTGGCAACATATTTTGGGATAAATCATTGACAAAAATGAATTTTTATGATAATATATATAAGCTAAATCGAATACGGAGGGTTATCGAAGCGGTCATAACGAGGCGGTCTTGAAAACCCGCGCGTAACTGTTCCTTTTGTTCCCTCAAAATCCTTGTAATATCAAGGGTTTTCGGCATTTTCCATCATACAAAAATTTCATAGTTCTCTCGCGAAATTCTCTCCAAATTCCGGAGCATTTCGCTAAAGATACCCTACGGAGGGTTATCGAAGTGGTCATAACGAGGCGGTCTTGAAAACCGTTTGCCCTCTGGGCACGTGGGTTCGAATCCCACACCCTCCGCCACATTTTGCACAATTTTGTGCAGTAAAAAGCACTTGAATTTAGTGATATTCTCTAAAAATCAAGTGCTTTTTTCTTTGCTTTAAGCCCCTGAAATTTTCGCCTTGGAGAGAACTCAAAAATTCTCTCCTGACCCCCGAAAAAGCCTTGTGGCATAAGGCTTTTTCAGCTCTCCCATTTGCTCGTGATTTGCACATTTTCGGGTAATTTTACCGCGTTTTCCATGGCTTTTGCGGCATTTTCCTTGCTGCTCCAGTCCAAATGAGTGTAAATATTTAAAGTTACGCTCACGGTAGAGTGCCCTAAATAGTCCTGCACTTCCTTGGGCGAGAGCCCCATTTTGTGCATCAGACTCGCGCAGGTGTGGCGCAGATCGTGAAAGCGGATCTTACGCAGACCGTTTCGCTCAAGAATCTTTGGGAAAGCGTCCTCGATGTAGCGCGGCTTGAAGCGGTTGCCCATTTCGTCGGTGAAGACGTAGTCAATGTCCTTCATGTTGTAGCTGTTGCCGCAGATCTTGCGGTTTCGCTTTTGCACCTCGCGCCAAGCAAGCAGCTTTTCGCGCACTGTGTCAGACATGGGAAAGCTTCTGTAGCTCGACTTGGTCTTGGTGCGGTCGGAGGCAATGATAACGGTTTTGCCGTCCACACGCGCCTCAGTGACCGTGTGGTTGATGGTGATCCTGTTCTCCTCAAAATCAACGGCTTTCCACCGAAGTCCGAGCACCTCACTTCTTCGAAGTCCAAGCAGAGCCGTAATGTAGATAAGAAGCCCCAGCTTGTGATCCCAAGATTTCTCGATGAGCAAGGCAAGCTCCTCCTCGGTGTATGCCGAGCCTTCAAAGCGTTCCGCACGGGGCGGGTCAACCTTGTCGGCGGGATTGTTGGGGATGAGGTCCATTCGGTATGCGTACTTGAGGATTTTGTGAAGCAGCGCGTGTTCGTGCCTTACCGTTGTTCCCGACAGCGTTTTCATCTCGTGGAGATAGAAGGTCTGTAAGTCCTTGGCTTGCACGTTGGCAAGTGCCAAATTCTTTTTCTCAAAGTAAGGAATGAACTTCTTTTCCACCGTGGTCTGATAGCCGCCGAAGGTGGTAGGCACGACCGTGGTTCGCACCACCTCCAGCCAAGCCCTCATAAAATCGGTGAAAAGCATTCTGTCGCTAAAATCAAAATAGTCGGCGGGAGCCCTCGGCACAACAAAGCTTTTGCGAAGATGCGATAGCATTTCCTCGGCGCGCTTCTTGTTTCCTT
>JBGVFW010000383.1:0-5716 GCA_045121315.1 Eubacteriales bacterium | reverse complement strand
TGCAAAATCAGCGTGCCTCTAAATCAGCCACACACGGTTTTGCATCTAAATCGGACACACGTCACATCATGAGTGTCTGATTTAGATGCAGGCACGAAAAAACGAGAAAAGCGGAGATTTCGAGAGATTTCTCCGCTTTTTTCGACTCTGAAGTTTTTCGAAATTTTATAGATGCATTTCGGGTATTTCGGGGGTTGCAGACAGATTTGGGCCCGCAAAACTTGCGGAACGACAAAAACATTTTCGAAATTTATAAAAAGAGTCTTTGACTTTTTGAGTAAAATATGCTATAATGTTAAGGTCGAACAGCCACAGTGCGTAGAATCACGACGAGATTCTGCGTGCTGTTTTTCTGTTTTGACGTAGTTTTCAGGTAGCTTTTCTCGGATAAAGACTCCAAAATAAATAATTTGGAGGACTTTATGACTCAGGATCAAAACTCTCAATTCCTTGGGAAAGAGAAAATTTCCAAGCTAATGCTGAAATTTTCTATTCCTTGCGTGCTTTCTCTTCTCGTCAGCGCGCTTTACAACATCGTTGACCAAATCTTCATCGGTAACAGCGAGCTTTCCGCACTCGGTAACGCTGCTACGGGTGTTGTATTCCCGATTTTCATCATCGCGCAGGCATTTGCTTGGTGCTTCGGCGACGGATGTGCCGCTTATTTGAATATCTGCCAAGGAAAAAAAGACACGAAAAACGCCACGAAAGCTATCGGTACCGGCATTGTCGTTACTCTTATTTCCGCGCTTGCCTTGATGGCAGTATTCTATCCCATTAAAACACAGCTTCTCACATTGTTCGGCGCATCGGAGAACAGTATCGGATATGCGATTGAATACTTCAATATCATTCTCGCATTCTTCCCGATCTACATGCTCTCCAATATGATGAACGCCGTTATCCGCGCAGATGGCAGCCCTGCCTGGTCGATGGCTTCTATGATCGCAGGTGCGCTGACGAATATCATCCTTGATCCTGTGTTCATCTTCGGTACGAAATGGGGAATGACAGGTGCAGCTCTTGCAACCGTTATCGGTCAGACCGTTTCTCTCGTTATCACACTTGTGTATTTCTTCCGTACCAAGACCTTTAAGCTGAACTTCAAGAGCTTTATTCCTAACTTCAAGGCGTTCAAAGGCGCGCTGCAGCTTGGTGCATCCTCGTTTATTACGCAGATGACCATCGTTATTATCTCCCTTGCTTGTAATATCCTTCTTGCCAAGTACGGCGCAATGTCGCAGTACGGTGTGGATATCCCGATTGCGATTATAGGAATTGAAAGCAAAGTGTTCACTGTCGTTATCAACCTTGTGGTCGGTATCGTTCTCGGTTGTCAGCCCATCATCAGCTATAATATGGGCGCAAAAAATTATGATAGAGTCAAGGAACTTTACAGAAAGATACTATTTTGTACTGTCGTTATCGGTCTTGCTTCTACCGCACTCTTTGAGTTTGCCCCTCGCGCCGTTGTCGGTATGTTCGGTGCTCCAACTAACATTCCTAACCCGGAGGACTATTGGGTGTTCGGCGAAAAGTGTTTCCGTATCTTCCTTTGTCTCGTAACCTTTACCTGCATCATCAAGATGACCTCGATATTCTTCCAAGCGGTCGGTAAACCTATCCGTGCGGTTATCGCCTCGATGATCCGTGACATTGTTTGCTTTATTCCGTTGATCATCATCTATCCCGCTGTGTTTGGAGGTGTTGAAGCGATCTTGTTTGCCTCACCCTCTGCCGACTTTATCGCTATGATCGTAGCAACCGTGCTTACTGTTCCGTTCCTCAAATCCTTGAAAGTCGCACCTACGGAAGAAAAGAACGAGGTTGCTTTGAAACCTTCTAAGAAAGGCGTTATTATTACCATTGCAAGAGAACACGGCTCATCCGGTAAGCAGATCGGCAAGCTTGTAGCCGAAAGACTTGGAATTCCTTTCTACTATAAGGAAATGACTGCCCTTGCCGCACAGGAAAGCGGGCTTGACAAGGAGTTCATTTCCGACATCAACGTCAACTCTCCGACCATGCTTCACAATCTCTACCTCAGTACCGACGTCGTTCAGCAGGCGGTGGTAGCGCAGGATAAAGTCATCCGCAAGATTGCCGACAACGGTAGCTGTGTGATCGTCGGTCGTGCCGCCGATTATGTTCTTCGTGATTACGAGGATGTTGTGCGTATCTTCATCTACGCTCCCGAAAACTATAAGGTCAAGCGTGTTATGGAAATCTACGGCGACAGCGCCGAGGATGCAAAGAAAAATGTTCGTCGCGCTGATGAAGCAAGAGCATCCTACTACAAAAATATCTCCGAGCTCGCTTGGGGCGATAGAAAAAACTATGAGCTTATGATCGACAGTTCTATCGGTGTAGAGGCATCCGCAGATACCATCTGCACATATCTGCAAAACAGAGTTTAATAAAAATTTCCAAGAAAAATTCTACCGTCTTCGATTGAAAATTCACCAAAAAATGATATAATTTAGGTGTAGGAAAGCCTACCAGGAGAGCGATGTAGCCTATTCACATCTGCGGCAGTTAGATGTGTCTAAACTATATGTTTCGTCAGGTCCTCTCTGTATTACGATTCCGTCGGTTCTGCCCGGATGACGATATCGAGAGAGGAGGATAATGCAATGAAGCGTGTAAAAGCAGGTTGTATTCTTCAAACGCTTGTATTTATGCAGAAGGAAGATTGCGGTTTTAGCAAGGAATCCCAGCTCAGATACAATCGCGAGGAGGTCGAAAAGTACAAGAAAGACCTTGAGAAGAACAAAACTCGTTATCAGATTGTTGAGGCTGTCGAACAGCCCGACGCATCAATTATCGTTCGTGTAAGAAAGCACCTCAACGATAAGACTGATGTAAGCGAATATTTTAACTGATAGCATAGCCGTCCGAAAAATCGGACGGCTATTATTTTTTAACCAGTAAGGTAATAAAATTATAAGTCCGTTTGCAAACACGGCGCTCGAACTCCGCAGACCTCGGAACCTTGCCCTACCATCATTGCCAAAGGATAAGTGTGCCCTCATATCAAATAATTATCTACAAAATTTTCAAACTTAATAAATTCTTAAACTTCTCACTCTTCCTCTCTCTTGTAAAAACCTTAGAAATATGATATAATATCAATTAAATACAAAATGCCCTCTATTCCCCAAATTGAGGGCTTTTTATTGCCGTATAAGACATAAATTTTACAAACATTTGAAAGGCGTAATATGGAATATTTTTGGGAAACAACAGGTAGCATTAAAAAAGGCGTGGGATTTTCTCATTTTGACGCTACCCATCTTATTTGGATCGCAATTTTTATTTTAACGTGCGTTGTTTGCTCCGCGTGCTACCGCAAATGCGATGAAAAAGGTCGCAAAAGCTTCCGTTTTACCGTTGCGGGACTTATTTTGATCGATGAGGTAGCAAAATGGGTGATGCTCATTTCCACAGGGTTGTGGACAAAAAACTACCTTCCGCTCCAGCTCTGCACCATAAACATTTTCATCATAGCAATACATACCGTCAAGCCCACGAAAATGCTCGATAATTTTCTCTATATGATATGCTTGCCGGCAGCGCTTTCCGCGCTTTTCTTCCCCTCCTGGATAAAGCTTCCCATGGCGAATTTCATGAGCATACATAGCTTCACCATACACATACTTCTCGCGCTCTACCCTGTCATGCTCACGGTGGGCGGCGATATCCGCCCGCGCGCAAAATACATATGGAAATGCCTTCTCTTGCTCCTCTGCATGGCGATACCCGTGTACGTCTTCAACGAGTTTGCGGGAACAAACTATATGTTCCTTGCAAAAGCAGATAAAGGAAACCCTCTCTATTGGTTTGAGCAGAACTGGGGAAACCATCTTTACGGCTTTCCCGTGATCATCACAGCAGTAGTGTTAGTGATGTACGGTCCGCTTGAACTTTTCAGAAAACTGAGGAAAAAGAAAAACTCAGCTTCTCTCGCGGAAGCAAAGGAAAGTGTCCCCGTCAATTCAAACGCGGAATAACGCAAAAAAGCAAGTCGAATGACTTGCTTTTTTGCGTTTATACGCTTGTTTTCCAAAACGGCTGTATTTGCCTTCCGGCAAAAGCAGAGAGCATCGTGGATTTCAGTTCGCCGAAATCACAAACCAGCGAGTTTGGTTTCTTTTCCGTGTCGTCCTGATACATCGGCACGAAAAAGACGTTTTTTCGAACGCTCATTTTTGCAATATTCTGTAAATTTGCGGAAAGAGCATCGTTGCTTGCAAGAGCTATAACGACAGGTTTACCCGTGCGCATCTGCGCTTTTGCCGCCATGGTCACCGGAGTGTCCGTGATGCCGTTTGCAAGCTTTGCAAGAGTGTTGCCCGTGCAAGGCGCGATGACCAGCATATCGAGGTTATCTTTTGGACCGATGGGCTCCGCGTCTACTATCGTGTGTATAACGGGTCTGCCGCAGATGCGCTCTGCGCTTGCTACAACGTCTTTTGCGGCAGCAAAGCGCGTGTCCGTGGTGTAGACCGCTTCGCTCATGATGGGTTGTATATCGTTACCCTCCGCCACAAGTTCGGAAAGGACTTTCATAGATCTTGATATCGTGCAAAACGAGCCGCAAAATGCATATCCTATCATTTTTCTTCCTCCATTATCTCCTTAAGTGTTTCGTATATTATGTTTCCGGCCGTTTTCGGCGTTATCCTGCCCGGCAAAGAAGGCGCAGGACAAACACGCACGCCCATACGCTCTGCCGTTTTTGCATCCACTCCGTACGGTGCGGACGCAAGTTCGATTATTACACTCCCGCGCTTCACGCGCGCAAGCTCGCGTTCCCCCATCACCGTCTGCGGCACCGTGTTGAATATACAGCCGAAATCGCCGATATGTTCATAAAGTTTCGAAAAAGCAAGCGGACGGCAGAAGAAAACCTTTGCCCAAGCGCGCGCTTCTGCGCTTCGAGCGAAAACGGTGACATTTGCGCCAAGCGATGTGAGAGTTTTTGCAAGAACCTTGCCAACTCTGCCAAAGCCAAGAACCGCCACGTTCATGCCGCAAAGTGTGCGCTTTGTTTCCTCTACCGCAAACTTTACAGCCCCCTCCGCCGTCGGAACGGAATTCAGCACGGCAAAATCCTCGCGAGCGTAATAATCTACAGTGCGCTCTCTTTTCAAAAACTCGCCGCCAAGCATACCGCCAAGTATATACACGCGCTCATCTGCCGTCGCAAAAATGTCCGCGACGGAGATATTTTCCGAGAAAAACGGTGCATTTACATTCGCTCCGTCGCGGCTATACGGCAATGGCAATATCACATATCTCGCACCGTCAAGAGCCCCATAAAGCTCGTTTTCACGTCTTATATTGCCGTATTCTCCCGTTGATATATCAAATCCGCAAACGCTCACATCAAACCCGTCGCGCGCAAACTCGCCCGCGGCAAAAAGCATACGTTCGTCGCCGCCGATAAAACTTATCTTATTTTTTTCCGTATTACATTCCACCTTTCTTTTCCGTTAGGGGATATCCCCTAATGTATATTATGCAAAATATGATAATATGACAATCGGAAGAAAATTGGAGCAAAAGGAGAAAAAATAAAAAAAGTGCGCGAAAGCGCACCTCAACACCCCTGCCCCTCACTCATGAGGGGTGGCGGGTGCTTTTTGTTTGTGGTATAATTAGGGACATGAATATCATACAACAAATATTTAAAGATCATTTTTACGATTTGGCT
>JBGVFW010000382.1:0-3858 GCA_045121315.1 Eubacteriales bacterium | reverse complement strand
ATGCTTGGGGTCACGAATTTCTCCCGTAATTTTGACTGATACACCAGTATCATCACCGAGAAAGTCGCCTTTGGATGCCTTGGGGTTTTCTTTGTAATATCGTTCAGCCCAACCGACAATACAGTTCTCGTCAATGTCGATTGGCATATACATTTCCGATAATGTCTTGAGCCCTTTAAGGAGTTTTTTTACCTTGGCCGAGTCAGTTGAATCGGAATAATTCAGGATTTCTATGGGGGTTACGCTCTTGGAGAAAGTGTCATTACCTTTAGAAAATGCGCCTGTGTAAATATTCTGAATATCATCCTTGTAATCGTCCGAATGATACACATAGACCCTGGTGTTGTTCAAGTCTATAAGCAGGATCGTCCGGGGGACGGATTCACCTTTAATCCTCATGCGCGACAGATATTTAATTGCTTGAAAGAGGGTTTTGCTGGTATTGGAAATGTGTAGTTTAAACTCCAGAATATTTCCGTTATACACACCGTCGGTGTTATCAACTAACGCTGAATCCTCGCCCTCATAGGGTATGCCATAGTTGTCAAAGAAGGCTATTTGTCCTTCTCTCTCAATGGTGTATTGCTTTCTCATTTCTACTCCTTTTCTTAAAGACAAAATCCGAAAATGTTGTGTTACTTTTTAAATTTCAATCACTTTCTTTTTTATAAAGTGTAATACTTACCCACATACATTAATTATTTTTTAAAACCTTGTAATATATTTTTCTCCTTAACTCTCACGATTTACTCCCCATCATCTTCTCAACCGACTTCGCACAATACTCCAACCCCTTATCCGCAAACCTCTCAAAAATCTTTAAACACGCGAGCGCATCAGAACAAGCCTCGTGATGCTCAAGCTCGATGCCATACAGCTTACAAAGAGCATCAAGACTGTGCTTGGTAGCTTTCGTCTTTTTCTTCGACATATCAAGCGTACAAACGCAAGGAATATTGGGAATATCCATCTTATAGAAGCGAAGAGCATTAAAAAGAACGCGAGTATCAAACGGCGCGTTATGAGCGATCATAATAGTGCTGTTCTGTATATTAGGGAGAATAAGATCTTCATAGACCTTGTTAAACAGGGGAGCATCTTCCAGGAACTCCAATGAGATGCCGTGTATTTGAAAATTACCGGGATCCATTTTAAAAGGATCCGGTTTTATTAAAGAAGATGATGTTTTTATTTCGCCCGTACCGGCATTATAAAAAGCAATGCCGACCTGACAGGCTGAGGAATATTGTTGTTTATAAATATCATCAAAAAAGTGTGCTGTTTCAAAATCAATAGCCATAATATTTGAATTACGGTCCCATTTTCCGAGAATACCGTTAGTGTTTAACAGTTTTTTCTTTTCGGCATTCGCTATAATATCATCCAATGACCTTCTGCGAAATATCTGCATTAAAAGCTCCTTTCACTTACAAAACCGGCTTTTTCGTGCATTCACGAGGCCCCTTTTCATCACAGCAAGAAACTTTTTTCTTTTGTTCTGCGGTATTTATTTGCTCATTCAAGGATGATTTAACGGGCTCTATCCACTCATCACCGTGATAGGACCGATACTCATATGACTTCCCACCGTATGTAAATGGAACGTATATATATCCATCATGGGAAGTAGCAGAACGGTCAATATCCACCTCAATACCCGAGCGCTTGAATGAAGGACGGCACTTCTTGATTACATCCACGTAGCGATTCTTCAACGCAAGCGTCTCATCGCGAATTTCCCATCCTGCCGGGAGTCCAGCCGGATATAAATCCTTTGCAAGCATCAGTGACCAAAGTGCATCATTTAAAGAATAGAATTCTTTTCCGTCTTCAACTACACGTCCTTGCTCATCGTAAATAGCAAATTCGTGTTTTTTTGCGCCGTTCTCCACGCAATCGATCCATTCGTGTACATATTCTGCAATCTCACAAGCAGACACTTCGGCGGTTACCAGTTTGTCGGCGATTAAACACAAAGACTCAAACGCTTTCTCGTCATTTGCCAATCGGCGCTGAATTTTTTCTTCGGAATCACCACGCAGACGCATACGATTCGCTGCCATAGTACGATCGACACATAGACCAATCACAACAATTCCCTTTTCACCGGAATATTTTTCACGCAAAAATTCAACGCCGTCTGGGTCGATTATATAAAGATCATTTTTGTCGATTAAGTCCGAGGTAACCCCGTATTCATAACCATCAAATACGGTATATGCACACATATCACCAAGGCTTTTAAATTCCTCCGTGGATACGAAAATATGTCCTGTTTCCCCTTCATATCGGGGAGGACGAGTGGTATATGATTGTACAGCTTTAAACCCGTACAATTCTTCTAATCTCTCTACCAATGTTGTTTTTCCGGCTCCTGACGGGCCAACGATACAATAAATATTTTTCATAGCTAAAACACCTTCCGGTTTGAATTACTTTACAAAATCTCCATTTGCTCACACTTATAGGTGATTCGCTCGAATCTCGCTGAATATTAAGAACACAGATCAAAAATTTTTCTGCATGCTTTGGCATTACGAACAACAATATGTGTCCCCGCAGGCCCGCGATTTTCTGTTGCAATTACACCCAAGCAACAGAGCATTTTTACGCAATTTACAACCATAGTACGAGAAAGAGCAGCGTTTTCCGAAACACTCTTTATATTAAGCGTTGCCTCATTCATATCTTTGGACAGATCCAATTTCGAAAGCAGCCCACAAACTACTTGTTTATCGGCATAAGTGAACGAGGCAACTGCGTTCTCGATATTTATTTGAATATCCATTCTTTATCCCTCCTTTTTTGAATTATTTTTTCTTATCAAATTCAAATTTTGTCTTTCCTTCGCTATCCAAAATCAGGTGCGCATCAAAAGGCTTCCCTGTCTTGCTTTTAAAGCCCTCAATAAGTGCAGTTTTTCCTTCCTCAAGTAAACTTTTTACCTGATCTTCGGTTAATGCCTTACTTGCGACTGTCTTCCAAATAACAAAATCACATTCCTTATTTTCACACGAATAAGATTTGGATCTTGAGGATACAACAGCACCACATTTTGGGCAGTTACCTAACGAGGAGGTTATAATGACTTTTTTTACACCTGAGGCACCCTGTTGTTGATATCTCGTTTCACTTGAAGAAACAACATTGCGTATAAAGGCAGAGATTTTACTTATAAAGGCGTCTTCGGTCAACTTACCCTCTTTTATATCTTCAAGAGCACGTTCCCACTCAGCCGTCATAACAGGAGACTTGATTTCCTCCGGGACTAACTCTATAAGCTTATGTGCTTTTTCGGTAGACGAAAGTTTTCTGCCTTTTTTGCACACATAGCCTGTTTTTATAATTTTATCGATAATAGCACCCTGCGTAGCAGACGTGCCAAGCATTTTCTTGTTTCCATTGTCATCCACTTTTGACATCAGAGCTCGAAGATCCTCGTCATCGATTTTTTTGCCGATATTCTGCATATCTTTCAGCAATGAAGCTTCCGTGTACACAGGAGGAGGTGTTGTAAACTTTTCTTGCCCTGATACTTTGATCTTATTAAATGTATCATTCTCATTTAATTCGGGAAGTTGCTGATTATCTTCATCATCCTTCTCGCCGTCACATTCGGAAACCTTATCCTTCCCAAATGCCAAGTTCAAACCTTCAAGTACACCCTTCCAACCCTCAACAAGAGTTTGCCTGCCCGTAGCCGCAAACTTCTCACCTTGAACATTCAGTATTATTTTTGTTGAAAGATATTCATATTTCGGCGATACCGCCGCGAGCAATCTATAAAGCACCATATAAAAGATTTTCTGCTCATTGGTTTTTAACGATGAAACATTCTCTTTGAGAGACGTGATAGTG
>JBGVFW010000381.1:0-3669 GCA_045121315.1 Eubacteriales bacterium | reverse complement strand
TTACATTTTTGATTTTAGAAATATTGAGTGTGGTATTCGGTATATACATGGGATATCACCGCGGTATCATCAAAGCCACGTTCCGCTTTTGCGAACTTGCTGTGGCGGCCGTGGTATCGCTCATTTTGGCTAAAGCCGCGTCGAACGCACTTGGTTTGTGGGCTGTGGATTTCGTTTGTGCTTTGCTTGATGAACCCGTGACCGAGCTTATTTTTTCCTCCGAAAATTCCGGCGTTCTCGTTTCCTCTTTGGTCGGTGCGCTGCTGGCTCCGATATTCTTTGCGCTTTTCTTCGGAATCATAAAGCTTGCTTCTCTTATAGGATTCAACACTATCACAAATGCCATTGCGAAAAAAGCGGGAGAGAGCAAACCCAAAACTAAAGCCTCGTCTTGGGGCGGCGCGGGTATCGGCGTTTTGAGCAGCGTTCTCGTTTGCTCCATTCTTCTTTCTCCGTTTTTTTGCGGACTTTACATGGTCGGTTCCGTTCCCGAGGACGACAGGGAAGATATTGTATCGTATATGGGTATGGACAAAAACGTGGCGCATGAGGTTTGCAGAGTTTTACCGGGAAGCGCGCCCAAGCACCCCGTAAGCTTGCTTTTTGCAAAGCTTGCTACAACGACAACGGTTTCCGGCGTAAGATACTGTGTCATTGACGAGATGCCCGAAATGGTTTGTATGTTTTGCGATTTTCTTTCTTCCTATGAAAGTGAGCAGGAAGAAGGGAAAGACGATATTATTGTCTTGAGCAATGCTATTTCTTCCACAATACCGCATATGGAAAATTCCGCTTTTATTTCCAAAATAACGAGCTCCGTACTCAATTCCGTTGGTGAAACCATCAAAAACGGAGATAACACTCTCGGAACAGGATTTAGTGAAGAAAGCGGTATTTCCGGCGAAATGATGAATTACGTAGGCGATATCCTCTCTAATATCACTTCTGACAATATAACGGACAATATAGAGATACTTGTGGGAGACCCTGAGGACGATAATGATAATGGTCTTTTGGGTATAGCTTCCGAGCTTTCCTCCGAGGAGAATATAAAAACATTCCTTGAAGAGGGCAGAGCGGCGGAGCTTGCAGAAATGCTCATTGAAATGGAAGAAAATCCGAATCTTGAAGCGACGATGAGCGCAGTGAAAAATATCGGCACGACGATGTTTACCGAAAGCGTTTTTTTGGACGCTGATGAGCAGGCAAGGAACGAGTATATAGAGCTTATAGAAACAAGTGTTAACGATATACTTGCACAGACGGAAATAAAAAACTCCGATTTCCGCGAAAGCGTTGAAATTGCCGAGGGCATAATCACAAGCGCTGCGGAGGGCTCTGAACTTTCGGAGGGTGAAATTCGTTTGATCGCTGTTTTTGCTGTGCATCATTTTTGTACAGAAGAATATTATGATAACTTGAACAGCGTAAGCGGAAAAGATATAGAAGCGTTTCTCGGAATAAAATGAAAGTAAACTAAGAAAAAGCACCCGCCGGGGCGCTTTTTCTTTTAGCTCTTATATTGACAATTACTTGTAATTATGATATCATAATGATATCAAATAAATAGCTCCGCATTTGCCGAATATTGGGACAGACGGTAGCGAAAGGGGAAATATCATGTTAAAAATAACACATCTTACGAAAACATACGGTGAAAAGAAAGCCGTAGACGATCTTTCACTTCACATAAACAAAGGTGAAATTTACGGATTTATCGGTCACAACGGCGCCGGCAAAACCACTACTTTGAAAGTTGTTACAGGAATTTTGAATTTTGATGCGGGCGAAATTCTTATCGACGGAATTTCCATTAAAGAAACTCCTCTCGAATGTAAAAAGAAGATCGCCTATATTCCCGATAACCCCGACCTTTACGAGTTTATGACGGGCGTAAAATATTTGAACTTTGTTGCAGACGTTTTCGGCGTGAGCGCGGAGGAGAGAACCGAGCGTATACGCAAATACGGCGATATGTTTGAGCTTACGCCCAGCCTCGGTCAGGCGATAAGCTCCTATTCCCACGGTATGAAGCAGAAGCTTGCCATAATCTCCGCGCTCATTCACGAGCCGAAGCTTGTTATAATGGACGAACCTTTTGTCGGTCTTGACCCGAAAGCCACGCATATTCTGAAAGAGCTTATGCGCGATATCTGTGCACGCGGCGGCGCCATCTTTTTCTCCACGCACGTTCTCGAAGTGGCGGAAAAGCTCTGCGATAAGGTTGCCATAATCAAGGGCGGCAAGCTCATTAAATCCGGAACTATGGAAGAAGTCAAAGGCGACGCTTCTCTTGAAGCCGTATTCCTTGAATTGGAGGGAGAAAATGATTAAAACTCTCTTGAAAAAGCAACTGTATGAGTTTTTTGCCGTGATGTTTATGCGCGGCGGCACGAAGAAAAAGAAAAGCAATAAAGGCATGATGGCGCTTTACGCGTTTTTGTTCATATACGTTATCGCCGTATTCGGAATGATGTTTTTTGGCTCGTCTTTTATGATTTTCCATGCATTTTCTCCGATGGGGCTTGATTGGCTTTGCTTTGCGCTCATGGGGCTTATGGGGACGTTCCTTGCGATAATCGGAAGCGTTTTTATGACTAATTCTATGGTATATGACGCAAAAGACAATGAACTTTTGCTTTCTATGCCAATACGTCCCGCGCACATACTTTTTGTACGAATATTCGTGCTTTACCTTTCCGATTTGTTTTATGAAGCCCTTGTACTCGTGCCGTGCTTTATAGCATACGCTATTGTGAGCCGCGTCACGGTGCTTGCGGTAGTGAACTTTATCATATTGCTGTTTGTAATGCCTCTTTTCGCGCTTGCGCTTTCTTGCATACTCGGTTGGGGTGTGGCGCTTATTTCATCGAGGATTAAAAACAAGAGCTTTATGAGCGTTATCTGCTCTGTGGCGTTTATAGCGATTTATTATTATTTCTTCATGAAGATACAAAACTCCATAACGGAGCTTATTGCCAATGGCGATGTAATAGGGGAAAGCATCAAAAACTTTGTTTATCCCGTTTACGCTATGGGCAAGGCGGCGACGGGCGACCTGCTTTCTCTTCTTGTTGTAACGCTTTGCATTGGAGCGATATTCGCGCTTGTTTACTTTGTACTCTCCAAGAGCTTTATTAAGATAGTTACCACAAAGCGCGGCGGTACAAAGGCGAAATACAAAGAAAAAGCACATCGCGCCATGAGCGCGGAAAAAGCGCTTCTGCACAAAGAGTTCGGACGTTTTTGGAACAGTTCAGCGTATATACTTAACTGCGGCTTTGGCTCGCTGTTTATGCTGATAGCCGCCGTTGCCGTAGCGGTAAAGGGAAGAGATATTGCCGCATACCTTACGGATATTCCCGAGATTGCAAAAATCGTACCTCTTATCATTTGCCTTGCGATAGGATTTATGTCTACGATGAACATGGTGAGCGCACCGTCAATTTCTCTCGAAGCGAAAACTTTGTGGATATTGCGCTCGCTCCCGATTTCCGCGTGGTCTGTGCTTAAACAAAAGGTTGTGCTCCATATGGCTATTTCTGCAATTCCCGCCGTTGTTTGCGCGATTTCGGCAGGCGTTGTATTCTATGATGGTGTGGCTTCGTTTTTTCTTATTTGTGTGTTCGCGCTCCTTATGAATTTGCTTGTAGGCGTTTGGGGACATGG
>JBGVFW010000380.1:0-4862 GCA_045121315.1 Eubacteriales bacterium | reverse complement strand
CCTTGATTATTTCGGCGTTGTAAAAAGTGCGTCGAGGGAATTCGGCATAGATGAAAATTTCATACTTGCCATGATAAAAGCGGAAAGCAACTTTAAGGTTGACGCAGAATCGAGTGTGGGTGCGATGGGGCTTATGCAGATAATGCCGAACACATACGAAAAAGAACTTAAAGAAGAGCTTGGCATACAGATATCTGCGCAGAACGCTCTACTTTTGCCCAGCGTAAATATCCGTTGCGGTACATATTATTTTTCAAAATTGATGACACGCTACGGCGATGTTGCCGCGGCGCTCGCGGCTTATAACGCAGGGCAGGGGCGCGTGAACGAATGGCTCACCAACCCCGAATATTCCTCGGACGGAACTTCGCTCATTCCCGAAAATATTCCTTACGATGAAACGAGAAACTATGTTTCGCGCATCATGTATTATTATGAGCAGTATACGAATATTTACGGCGAGGATACGGGCGAATATGAGGAAAGATATAAAGACAGCCAAATACTGTGGATAACGAAGGAAGGATACAAAGGGAAGACCGTTGTAAACGATCTTGCTTGCTACAGTTGGGCGGTTAAATATAACCAGCAATTCCGAGATGTTGATCCGCTTTTTGCATTGGCTATAATAAAAACGGAAAGCGATTTTGTAGTTGACGCCGTTTCGGGCTCGGGAGCATATGGGCTTATGCAGATAATGCCCGCTACATACAACGTGGATATCAAGGCGAGCCTTGATCTGGACGAAGATTTCGAATATCTTATAGAAGACCCCGAGTTTGCCGTGAAATGCGGTATGTATTACCTGCATTGGCTCTATGCTCCGTCCAGAGGACTTAACGACAGCATCATCAATGTTGCTGCTGCATATAACGGGGGCTGCAACGCCGTTAAGGAATGGCTTAACACAGAAGGACTTGCCGAAAACGGCGAGCTTATCGTTGAGAAAATTCCAAAGGCAGAAACAAGAAGGTACGTTGAAAAGGTTCTTGCAAATTACGAATATTTCGCAGAGCTTTATTCATAAATCAATGTAAATAATTTTTTTCAGAAAGGATATATAAACATGGAAAAAGAAGAAATGAAAAAAGAAATGGAAACGCTCAAAAAGGAACTTCTTGCAGCGAAGAAGAACACTTATGTCTGCCTTGAAAAGGACGAGCTTGACGCTTCTTACGACTACGCAAAAGGTTACATGAGTTACCTTAACGCGGGCAAGACGGAACGTGAATGTGTTACCGAATCCCAGAAAATGCTCGAAAAAGAAGGCTTCAAGCCCTATGCGTTCGGCATGAAGGTTGCCGCAGGCGAAAAATACTACTACAACAACCGGGCGAAATCGTTCGTTGCGTTCGTTATCGGCAGTGAAAGCCTTGAAAACGGTGTTTACTTCACGGCTTCTCATATCGACAGCCCTCGTGTAGACCTTAAGCAACACCCCCTTTATGAAAACGAAAACATTGGTTACCTCAAGACACATTACTACGGTGGTATTAAAAAATATCAGTGGACAGCCATTCCACTTGCTCTTCACGGTGCGGTAACTAAGAAAAATGGGGAAACGATCAATGTAGTTATCGGTGAGGACGCTTCCGACCCGATCTTCTACATCAGCGACCTTCTTCCTCATCTCGCTGGCGAACAGATGAAGAAATCCCTTGGCGAAGGTATCTCCGGTGAACAGCTCAACCTTATCGCAGGTACTCGCCCCTATGGCGATATTGCCGAAAAAGACGCTGTTAAGCTCAATGTTATGAAGCTTCTCAACGAAAAATACGGTATCATCGAAGAAGATTTCCTCAGCGCAGAGCTTTGCGCAGTCCCTGCGTTTACTTCCCGCGACGTTGGACTTGACAGAAGTCTTATTGCTTCCTACGGACACGATGACAGAGTTTGCGCTTATCCTTCGCTCACCGCTCTTATCGAAATGAACGCGCCCAAACACACGGTTATGGCAGTTCTTGCGGACAAAGAAGAGATCGGTTCCGAAGGTAACACGGGTATGCAGAGCCAGGTTTACTTTGATATTATCGCAGACCTTGCAAAAACTATGGGCATTTCCGACGCGGTCGTACGCGCTAATTCCAAGTGCCTTTCTTCCGACGTAAACGCGGCGTTTGATCCCAATTTCCCCGAACCTATGGAAAGAAATAACTGCTGCTATATCAACAACGGTGTTGTTATTACGAAGTACACGGGCGCGCGCGGTAAATCCGGCTCCAACGACGCAAGCGCGGAATTCTGCGGCTACGTTCGCAAGGTCCTTGATGAAGCGGGCGTTATTTGGCAGACAGGCGAACTCGGCAAGGTAGACGCGGGAGGCGGCGGTACTGTTGCAAAATATATTGCTTCCAAGAATGTGGATGTTATCGACCTCGGCGTTCCGGTTCTTTCGATGCATTCTCCTTATGAAGTTGTTTCCAAAACGGACGTATACATGACGCACAAAGCCATCAAAGCATTTTTTGAAGCTTAAGATATAGAATAAAGGAGAGACTTTTATGTTAAAGAAATTTTTGGCTGTTGCGCTTTGCGCAATTATGATCGCGTGCATGGTTCCTTTCGGAATATTGGCGGCGGAAGATGGCTTTGTCCTTACCGAGCTTCCTTCCGGCTACACCGGTCCTGATCCTATTCCGCTTCTTGTTATCGTTGTAAGCTATGACCCCAACGGCAATGGTGTGGACGATTGCAAAGCAGGAAAGTCAAGCATAAACAAAGAATCTGACACATATGGTGAGCAGTGGGCTTACACCACGGAAGACGAATGGGAACAGAGCGTTTTCGGTGATGAAGGAAAGACGATCAAAAATTACTATTTGAATATGTCGAACGGCAACTTCTATTTTAAGCCTGCGAAAGAAACTTACGGCAAAGCGGACAACGGCGTGGTTTACGTAACGGTTAATATCCCTCATCCCGAAGCTTCTAAAGCCGGCGACTATGCTACAAGAGCAAATGCTCTTAATGCCGCATCCGAATACGTTGATTTTGCTTCCTTCGATACGAACGGCAACGGATCTCTGGATTATACGGAGCTTTCTTTATCTTTTATCATTGCGGGCTATAACACAAAATGGGGAACAGGCTCCAACGGTACGCAGGTTTGGGGTATAAACAATTACCAGAATCGTTCTTCTTCTGCCAATATTAAAGTTGACGGAGTGATCGTTTCCAACGGCCTTTACGGCGGCAGATTTACCGTTGACGGCGAGTGCCGCACAGACCGCGGTAAGCTCAACGATATAATTTCCATTGGTACGCTTACTCACGAGCTTGGCCACGTTCTCGGTGCAGTTGACCTTTATACATACGGCGGATACACTTGGCTCGGCGGTCCCGGAGATAAGGCTCTTCAGGGAACAGGCTCCAACAACTACCGCGAAGGCGAAAAATCCGGCGATTCTCCTGCGGCTGTTGACCCTTACCACCTCATCCAATACGGTTTTGAAAAATCTCAGGTCGTAGATGACGGCACATACACGCTCTATTCCAGAGAAACGGAAGAGGGGTATAATATTATCAGAGTTAATACAAATAACCCCGATCTCTATTATCTTGTAGAAAACAGATACACGGAAGATCCCGCTTCCTATGACGGTAATATCGGTTCTCGTGATAATGATGGGGATGGCAAGCACGATCCCCTTGATTACGGCATTATGATCTGGCGCGTATATCAGGATGTAATGGATAAATATTCTCTTCCGAACTGTTCTAAGGACGGCGCTCCTGACAGAGCAGGTCTTCACCCTGTATATGAGGGAACCGATAAAAAGGTAGTTGAGCTTCTTGATTGCAATACAACGATAGAAATCCTTGATGACCCAGGCTTTGAAATGCGTATAAAGGTTACGAATACAGTTCAGATGCCTGTTGATTTTGCATTTAACAACAATGAGAGCACTACGGACAGCATAAGCATTACAGGTCTTATAAAAGAACTTAATATGGGTGACGTAAAGACTATAACCGGTGCTGTTAAAACAAAGAGCGGCGAAGTTGTAAAGACGGAGAATATCGTATTCGAAAAAGACGGCTCTTTTGCGCACACTTTCACGGGACTTTCCCCCGACACGGCTTACGTTTGCGAAGTATCCGTTGAAGGTACGCAGGACTTTTCCGCAAATACGGTTTCCATCAATGTGTTTACAAACCCCGTGGTTGTTGAAATAACGGACAGATATACTGTAACGTTCTACAAAAATCTTACCGAAAAAGATACGGGCTATGATATAACGGTTAAAACGGGCGCGAAAGTTTCTTATTCTTTCCCGATGAAAAAGAGCGGATATGCTTTCTGCGGCTGGTATCTGGATGAAGAGTTTACACAGCCTTTTGATATGGAATTTACTCAGGAAGAGGCTAAATCCTTCTCATTGTACGCAAAATGGGTTCCCGAAGCTGAAGCGGCAACACTTGTGCTTTCCGGCGCGACCGCGGAAAACAAGATATTTTCCGTTACTGTTGGCGAGTCGTTTATTGAACCCGTTGCGGCAGAACGCGAAGGATATGAATTTTTGGGCTGGTTTGCTGACGAAGCTTTGACGATACCTTTTGATTTCTCCGCTTCTGTGGAAAAAGCAGGCACGGTAACGGCTTACGCGGGCTGGAAAGATCTTTCCGCCAATAATACAGCTGAAGGTAATACGACGACAGTCGCCCCCGAACAGACTTCTGAAAGCACTCAGACTCCCACTCCTCAAGAGCCGAGCAACGGCGTGAACGTGGGCATTATAATCGCCATCGTTGCGATCGTAGTAGTTGTTGGTGCTGTATGCGCGGTTATCGTTATCAAAAGAAGAAAATAAAGAATTCAACATATGAAAAAATTGGTTTCTAAAATAAAAGACAAAGTATAA
>JBGVFW010000379.1:0-1140 GCA_045121315.1 Eubacteriales bacterium | reverse complement strand
GCCACTGCCTATGAGCGCTTCGACCTGCCTCTTGTTGAGCTCATATCTGCTCAAGCGCTTTACGAAATCCACGAATGAAACGTAAAATCCGTTTTCATCTCTTTCCGCAATAACTTGAGAAAGAAATGCGTCACCGACGTTTTTAATGCCCAAAAGTCCGAAACGAATTGATTTTTTGCCGTTTTTGCCTGTTGTAACGTGGTAAGTTTTACGGCTTTCGTTTATATCGGGTCCTAGAACTTCTATGCGCATCTTTTTTGCTTCTTCAATATAAGAAGCGCTCTTTGTGAGGTTATCGGAAACAGAGGAGATGAGCGCGGCGAAATATTCGCAAGGGTAGTGCGCTTTGAGGTACGCCGTGCGGTAAGAAATATAGGCGTATGCTGTGGCGTGGCTTTTGTTAAAAGCGTATTTTGCAAAGGATGCCATGTTTTCGAAAATTTCCTCAGCGTCCTTTTCGGAAAGTCCTGCGGCGAGCGCGCCTGTGCAGACAACGCCTCCGTTTTCGTCCTTTTCACCATAGATGAACGCGTCGTGTTCTTTCGCCATTTCGCCGCTCTTTTTCTTTGACATGGCACGTCGTACGATATCGGCTCTGCCAAAGGAAAATCCCGCTAAGGAACGGCATATTTGCATAACCTGCTCTTGATAAATGATACACCCCGAAGTGTTGGAAAGTATCTCTTTAAGCGCGTTGCATTTATATGTTACGTTTTCCGGGTGCTGGCGGTTGGCAAGGAAAAGAGGAATGGAGTCCATTGGACCGGGGCGGTAGAGCGCGATGGCGAGGACGATATCCTCTATATTTTTCGGCTGCATACCTATGAGCAGCTTTTTCATGCCGGCACTTTCAAGTTGGAAAAGACCTTCTGTTCTGCCTTGAGAAATGAGGTTATACGCCGCTTCATCGTCGAGCGGTATCTTTGTTATATCAAAATCCGGTTCGTTTTCACGGATCTGTTTTTCCGTGTCGGAGATTATGGTGAGGTATCGAAGCCCCAAAAAATCAAATTTAAGAAGACCAAGCTGAGCCACGGTGTCCATAGTGAACTGCGTGAGCGTCATATCGCTCGAAACGGCGACGGGAACGTATTCGTACACGGGACGGTCGGTGATAACGATGCCTGCGGCGTGCGCGGA
>JBGVFW010000378.1:0-14386 GCA_045121315.1 Eubacteriales bacterium | reverse complement strand
TTCGCCTATGCGAAAAGCATTTTTTCTAACACCCGAAAGGGTGTTTTTTTCTTTTCTGAATATAATATGTGATTGGGTAAGGTGGAAAAAGCACAAAGCCTATTGACAAGATAGGAAAAGGGAATTATAATAATACCGACTACATTAGTAGGAAATGAAACTATCTCTCGTACCGTGAACGAAACAGGGGGTAAAATTATGATTTTAACATTAGTTGAGGCGGCGGAGCTTAAAAAGAAAGCCGCCGAAAGATTTTCGGTATCAATACATTTTCATGATTGCTGTGGCGGGCAGTATTTTACGGTTGATAAGCTCACGGAAGAACTTAAAGAATTTATTACCGCTTTTTTTGCAGAAAAAAATTTGAGGGTATCTTTTTCGGAAAACGGGGAACATTTTTTCGTAGAGGAGATTTCGTAATGCTGAATCAGTTTTCAAGAACCGAGCTCATATTCGGGAGAGAGGCGATGGAAAAGCTTGCTTCCTCCCGCGTTGCTGTGTTTGGAATCGGTGGTGTAGGCGGCTACACCGTGGAAGCGCTCGTTCGATCCGGCGTGGGAGCGGTCGATATTATTGACGACGATAAGGTGTGCCTTACAAATATCAACCGTCAAATTTACGCAACGCGAAAAACGGTGGGCAAATATAAGGTAGACGTTGCCGCAGAACGCATAGCGGAGATAAATCCCGAAGCGAAGGTTCGAACATACAAGACTTTTTATACACCCGAAACGGCAGTTCAATTCGATTTTTCCGAATATGATTACATCGTGGACGCAATAGATACTGTAACAGGTAAACTTGCTCTTGTAATGAACGCGAAAGCCGCCGGTACGCCGATAATCAGCTCTATGGGAGCAGGAAACAAGGTTGACGCAATGAAATTTGGAGAAGCGCCGCAAGCCGCGCTTATTATGAGAACTACGACGCATTTGAAGATAACTTCAAGCTCCGCGCGGTAACTATCTATGAATTCCTTTATCTCTTGGATCAAGAAGGCGACCATAATATTCTCGTTAGCGGCTCTTGGTGCGGCGACTCTAAACTTGCGCTTCCTTTCGTAATCGAAAACTCTTCCACACGTGATTCGAGCACGGTATATGTGTTAGACTTTAAACTTATCGGCGGCTTTGATCAGACGTGGGCTCATAGAAGCTACATCAACGAACATAAAGAAGAATTCGGTCTTTCTTCTTACTCTCTCGGCGGCACGGGCATTATCGGAACAGAGGGCAGCACGCGAGTAACGCTTGTAACACACCTCGGTGCCAAGATCATGGAAAAATTCGGCGCGAACTACCCCGTAGGTGACGCAAATGTACTTCGTCAGTACGTTGTTGACGGTAAATTGACCGTTAATGACGAAGGCAAGGCGGTTGTGGAATATGCCACGACTGATGATAAGAGCTTCCGTTCCCCTTACCTCGCACTTTATAACAAAGACGATGAACAGCCTATCAAAAAGGCATGGCTCTACACAGTTACGGAATATGATTCCAACATAGATCAAGAAGTTGGAACGTACAAAGATTATGAACTTAATTCCGGCGGCTTCTCCGCCTCTCAGGTTGCTCAGGGACGTTATGAATGTGCGCTCTTCTTTGGCGCGCAGGATGTTTCTTATACACCTCGCGTACCTACGATCAGCGAAAGCGCGTATGCCGATAGCGGCTGCGGCGACGAAAACGACCCGCTTGACGACCAGGGTCAGGCAACATTGATCCCCTACCATGGAAGCAAGCAGTACGACGTATCTCAGTACAATATCGATATCACTCTTAATGAAGATGCAAAAAATGCGATAAACAGCACATTTGACGCAACAACTGTAGTCACTGCAACAGCGGTAAACGAACTTAAAAATAACCTCAGCTTCGATTTCCGCAAGCTCACAATTTCTTCCGTTACTGTGAAAAATTTGACCACGGGTGCTGTAGTAGACTCTTCTTATACTCAAATAAATAATGACGAACAGGATAGACAGAAGCTCAATATCACACTTTCCGAAAGCATTGCGGCAGGACAGGAATTTGAAGTGACTGTTGTTTACAAGATATATACGGTAGATTATAGCACAGCTCAATTCGGCACACCTCAGGGATTCAATGTTCATGTTGACGAACAGGGCTATTCCGCTGTCGGTGAACCTTTTGGCGCTACATATTGGTTCCCTTGCAACAACACTCCCGCAGACGGCGCTAAATATGAAATCACGCTTCATGCTCCCACAGGATATATATCCGTAAGCAGCGGCGTAAAGACAAACAGCTTTGTGGACGATAACGGCTTTGACGCTACGACATGGAGCGTAACACAGGATACGGCGACATATCAGATATTTGCAACTTTCAGCAAGAATCTTGTTGAGCTCAAGCAGGACGGCACAGGTAAAACGGGCTCTTTGTTCACAACAGCAGACGGCAGAGAAATCCCAATCTACGCATACGTAAACAAAGATATCTATTCTAACGTAGAATACCGTTATAAGATCGACCGCTATTTCGCTCTCCTTCCCGATTATATCAGAGCACTTGAAAGTATTTTCGGCGCATATCCCGGTGAATCTCTCGGATTTATATTTGAAAATGTAGGCGACGGCAACGGAGGTTCCGCAAGCTGGGGTGCTATCGAAACAAAAGACCGTCCTTTCTACACAACTTCCGGTGTTACAAATGAAAACACGTTTGTTCACGAGCTCGTTCATCAGTGGTTTGGCGACGCGGTAAGACTTAATCAGTGGAAAGAGCTTTGGCTCAACGAAGGCTTTGCAACGATCGGTTCCGACTTGTTCTTCGAACTCATAGAAGAAGACGTTACGTTCACGGTAAACGGCGAAGAAGTTCCTTTCACTACAATTGCTAAATTTAAAGCTCTTTGGGAAAGCAAGGGCGAGAGTTCTATCTTCTGGAAGACACCTACGGCCCTTATTGACAAGGAAACTTATCTCTTTGGCGGTCCCAGCATCGCATACAGCAAAGGTGCGCTTGCGCTCGCAGTTCTTCGCGAAGGTATAGGAGACGAAGCCTTCCTTAAAACATTACAGACATGGGTATCCGAAAACAAAGGAACTTCGGGAACGACCGCAGAATTTGTTGCTCTTGCTGAAAAGATTTCCGGACAGAATTTGACGGATTATGCAAACGCATGGCTCTACGGCTCCGTAAGACCCACAGAGTTTACGCTCGACGGCGGACTTAATGTTCCCGCAAACGGCGAACCCGATGCTACCACGGTCAACGATGTTACGACAAACGGACCAGCCGAAACTTCTGCAACCGCAGGTACAACTTCGTCCGGCGGAGAAAACAACGAAACACCCGATGAAAACAATAATAATGTAAAAATTATTGTTGCTATTGTAGGTATTGTAGTTGTTGCAGCTATTATCGTGTTCGTGATACTTTCTTCGAAAAAGAAAAATAACTCTTCCGAAGAAGAAAAATAATTCTTAAATTTTTACTATACTTTCTCTTCTCTCCCTTTGGGAAGGGAAGAGAAAGTATTTTTTTACGCCAAACAAAAGGATAGGAGGATTTTATATTATGGAAAAACACGTTACATACAAAACAAAAGGCGTATGTCCCCGTTCTATCGATTTTGATATTATAGACGGGCGCATATATAACGTAAAATTCAAAGGCGGCTGTAAGGGCAACCTTGCGGGCATAGGCGTGCTTGCCGAGGGGGCTGATGCAGAGGAACTGGCAAAAAAGCTGAAAGGCATCAAATGTCAGGGGGATAATTCTTGCCCAGATCAGCTTGCCACCGCTATTGAACAGAATTTGTAAAATTTCGATAATGCAAAACAAAAAAGCAAGCCTCAGGGTTTGCTTTTTTTGCTTTCGGAATAATTAAAGCGGTTCGAAATCTTACTTTTATTTACTACTTGCATTGACATTTGTTTTTTATTATGATAGAATGATATTAACAAAAATAAGCTTTGGCTTAGTGAATTTGATTTTTATTTGGAGGTTTCTACATATGGAAAGAATCAAAACTATCGAAACAAAAGATATCGCTAAAACAGTTAACAACGGCGGTTGCGGCGAATGCCAGACTTCTTGTCAGTCCGCTTGCAAAACATCTTGCGGCGTTGCTAACCAGAAGTGCGAAAATCAGAAACAGGGCAAATAATTTCTGATATCTTTCAAAACGCTGTCACTAAACCGACAGCGTTTTATATTTGCTTAATCAAAAGGGAGTTATCTTTAATATGGTACATCAGTATAAATTAAACGGTTACAACATCGTTTTGGATACTTGCAGCGGGTCTGTACATTGTGTGGACGAGGTTGCGTACGATATCATCGCGATGTATAAAAGCGCGGCGAGTGAACAGATCGTTTCCGCAATACTCGAAAAATACGGCGAACGCGAGGACGTAACGGAAGAAGATATTTTGCAGTGCATCGATGACGTTAAGTCACTTGAAGAGGCAGGAAAGCTCTTCTCCGCAGACCAATACGAGGGTTTGGCGTTTGATTATAAAAACAACAGCAAAGTTGTAAAAGCGCTTTGCCTCCACATCGCGCATACCTGCAACCTCAACTGCGATTATTGCTTCGCAAGTCAGGGTAAATATCAGGGCGAACGCGCACTTATGAGCTTTGAAGTGGGCAAGCAAGCGTTCGATTTCCTCATTGCAAATTCCGGCACAAGAAGAAACTTGGAGGTAGACTTCTTTGGCGGTGAGCCGCTGATGAACTGGGACGTTGTAAAACAGCTCGTGGCTTATGCGAGAAGTATTGAAAAAGAACACAATAAAAATTTTCGTTTCACTCTTACGACAAACGGTATGCTTATCGACGATGAAATAATCGATTTCCTCAATAAAGAGATGAGCAACGTTGTTTTGAGCCTTGACGGCAGAAAAGAAGTACACGACCATTTCCGCAAGGATTACGCGGGTAGGGGAAGCTACGACCAAATAGTGCCGAAATTTCAGCGACTTGTAGAAAAGCGCGGCGGAAAGGATTATTACGTAAGAGGTACGTTTACGCACAACAACGTGGATTTCACAAACGATATTTTCCACATGGCGGACCTCGGCTTTACGGAGCTTAGCATGGAGCCCGTAGTTTGCCCTCCCGGCGACCCTTACGCGCTCACGGCGGAGGACCTTCCCAAAGTGCTTGAACAGTACGAAATCCTTGCAAAAGAGATGATAAAACGCAAAAAAGAGGGCAGACCTTTCACGTTCTATCACTATATGCTCGACCTTAAAAACGGTCCCTGCATCTATAAACGCATCACGGGATGCGGTTCGGGCACGGAATATATGTCCGTTACGCCTTGGGGTGAGCTTTTCCCCTGCCACCAGTTTGTGGGCGACCCCAAATACAGCCTCGGCAATATTTGGGACGGCGTTAAGAATATCGAAGCGCAGGACGAGTTCCGCTCCTGCAATGCTTATGCAAGACCCGAATGTAAGGAGTGCTGGGCAAAATTCTATTGCTCTGGCGGTTGCGCGGCAAACGCGTACCACGCAACGGGAAAGATAAGCGGCATTTACGAATACGGCTGCGAGCTCTTCAAAAAGAGAATCGAATGTGCCGTTATGATGAAAGTTGCCGAAAACGAAGAAGAATGAAAACACCTATCGTAGATTTTGTTTCTCAGTATGCGGAAGCGGGCGTGACCCGCTTTCATATGCCGGGTCATAAAGGCGCGCCGTTCCTTGGATTTGAACCGAAAGATATCACGGAGATCGAAGGAGCGGACGTTTTGTATTCTGCCGACGGAATAATCGACGAAAGCGAAAGAAACGCGGGCTCACTTTTCGGCACGGCGCACACGTTTTATTCTGCGGAAGGCTCCACGCTTGCAATAAAGGCGATGCTGATGCTTGCCGCTGCGCGCGCGGAGGGCAGAGCTCTCATTTTCGCGGCGAGAAACGCACATAAGGCGTTTATCTACGGTGCGGCGCTTCTTGATATTGACGTGGAATGGCTTTACCCTGCGGAAACGTCGCATTTGTGCGCTTGCCGCATTTCTGCGGAAGCTCTGCGCGCACGCCTTGAAAAAGCGAAGCGTAAACCGTGCGCGGTCTACGTCACCTCGCCCGATTATTTGGGAAACGAAGCCGACATAGGCGCGCTTGCGTCTGTTTGCCGCGATTTCCGCGTGCCGCTTCTTGTGGATAACGCACACGGTGCGTATCTCGGTTTTCTCTCGCCTTCGCGCCACCCCATCGCGCTCGGCGCGGCGGCTTGCTGTGACTCCGCGCATAAAACTCTGCCCGTGCTGACGGGTGGAGCATATCTGCATATCGGCAAAAGCGCGCCGAGCGAATTTTGCGAAAACGCAAGATATGCTCTTTCGATTTTCGCATCGACAAGCCCTTCGTATCTTATTTTGCAGTCGCTTGATATGTGCAACCGATATCTCGCAGATGGGTATCGTGAAAAGCTTGCCGATTGCATTGCAAATGTGGAGAGCGTAAAAACACAGATGGCACATCTTGGCTTTGCGACGGAGGAAAGCGAGCCTCTTAAAATAGTGCTTCATGCCGCGCGTTACGGGTATACGGGAACGGAAGTTTCCACTCATCTGCGAAAGAACGGCATAGAATCGGAATTTTGCGACGAAGAATATTTAGTGCTTATGGTAACACCAGAAAACAGGGAAGATGACTTTTCACGGCTCTTGTGTGCGCTTGAGGCGATATCACCCAGAAAGCCGCTTGAAACGGAGCAGATGGCACTTGAACAAGGAAACGCGGCCATGTCTTTGCGTGCGGCAATGTTCGCTCCGCAGGAGATCGTGCCTGTTGCACTTGCCGAGGGGCGCGTTTGCGCCGCACCGACGGTATCTTGCCCGCCTGCGGTTCCGATAGCTGTCAGCGGAGAGGTTATTACAGAGCGCGCCGTGCGACTTTTTGAAAGATACGGAATAGAAAAAATCGCCGTTGTAAAAAAATCAAAAAAACTTAAATTTTTTTGAAAAAATCTATTGACAAAAAAGAAACAATGTGATATACTTATATCCGTCGCAAGGGTAAGCGCCTTAAAGCGACGGACTTAAATGGGAGCATAGCTCAGCTGGGAGAGCATCTGCCTTACAAGCAGAGGGTCATAGGTTCGAGCCCTATTGTTCCCACCAGAGGAAACCGAATAGGTTTCCTTTTTTAAGGCCCGGTAGTTCAGTTGGTTAGAACGCTAGCCTGTCACGCTAGAGGTCAGGGGTTCGAGTCCCCTTCGGGTCGCCATTTTTGTGGTATCGAAAACTTGGACGGTTTATGTCTGATTTTTTTGTCCCATGCCTCTGTAGCTCAGTTGGTAGAGCAGGGGACTGAAAATCCCCGTGTCGTTGGTTCGATTCCGATCGGAGGCACCACAAATTCGCGGATTTAGCTCATTTGGTAGAGCGCGACCTTGCCAAGGTCGAGGTGGCGGGTTCGAGCCCCGTAATCCGCTCCAAATAGCGAAGGAAGAATCCATCTTCCTTTTGGCACCATAGCCAAGCGGTAAGGCAGAGGTCTGCAAAACCTTTATTCCCCGGTCCGATTCCGGGTGGTGCCTCCAAAACAAAAAGCACTTCGTAAGAAGTGCTTTTTGTTTTGGAACGATGTGTTCCGCTTGCGCGGAACGAGATATGCACTTCGTGCGTGATGTAGCCTTCGGCAGTGATGTGCGCTTCGCGCGTGAGGATGCGGAACACATCACATCACTTTGCGCCGAAGGCGCAATACATCACTATAAGCGAAGCGAATAACATCACTGCGGCAACGTCGCAACATCACTTCTTTACAATCGCCTCAAATTGTGCTATAATAAACTCAGAAAGGCGGTGGGGATATGAAAAGGAGAACATCAGATCCAATGCCGTTTAAGCTTGCTGTGTTTATGCTTGCAATCGGCATACTGCTTGGAAGCATATTTACTTTTGGCATGCAATATTGGAATAAAAATATACCGCGAGAAGAGTGCAGAGTGGTTAAAACGCAGTTTCTTTCGTATGATGAAATATGGCATACTAAACCAACCGTAAGCATTGTGGAGATTTCGATTGATTGCACAGACGGAAACAGATATTTTATCGATGGTGTATCCATCAATGAAGAACTTCGTGATCAACTATCATCGCTGTCAAAAAATGATGATATTACGCTTTTGATTCACCCTAACAGCAACACTATTGTCGAATTTTCAAACGGCAAAACCGTTTTATTGAATTTCGATGAAACGATCGGCAAGCTTGAGGGGGAATCTACCGGATTTCTTTTCTTGGGTATTTTTATGTATTTTTGCGCTTTAGTCGGACTGTATTATACGGTATATCATGTAATCCGAAGAAAAACAAAGCGATAATGCTGTGGCATCTTTTTTGTCAACACGTCTCAAGTGAATAACACCCCAAATCTGAACCACTACAGTTCGATTGGGGTGTTATTTGTTTTCCAAAACCTATACAGGAAACGGCTTTTTGAGCCGTTTCTTATTTTTTTGCAATCGAACTGCGATTTTAGGAATGCCCCAAAATATGTGCGAGATTTAGAGAATCCCAACAAAACCGACCACTGCAGTTCGATTAGTTTTCTTCTCCACTGCCCGTATGACGCTTGTAATAAGATTCCTCCATCGCTTCGGGCGTTCGATAACGGTTGATCTGATGAGGGCGTTTGTTGTTGTAAAATTCTATGTATGCCCCGACACGTTCTCTGAATTCTCGCTCGGAACGGTAATTGGTACAGGTGATATCGCTCACCCACACCTCGTTGGGGGCGGTTGCAGCGAACTGCTGCGACAAAATGTTTTCCCGGCATTGCTTCGTCATTCCGTAGATTCGCTTCGCACCGCCACGAATACTGAACCATCCGTTTTCATGCATGATGGCTGCCACCGTTTTACCGGCAACGGTATATCCACGCAACCTCAAAACTGCATTGATCTTTCGTGCGCCAAATACTTGATTGCTTTCGTTGAAGATATACTCAATTAGTGGGGTGATCTCTTTCTTTTTGAGGACATAAACCGTATCTTCCTTTGCTTTGAGATGATTAAAGTAGCTTCCTTTTGCCACCATCAGTGCTTTACAGAGCAACGTGATAGAGTAGTTATCGGACAGATCCTTGATAACCTCGTATCTGTCGTGCAAGGGCGCACTGACCGTGCAGGGTGACATTTGGAGAATTTCAACCATATTTTCCAGCGTTTCACAGCGTTGCTTCAAAATCCGATAATCGGACATATTGACCGCTTTCGGTTTCTTTGCGGATGCTTTGATCCATCTGTAAAGAGGCTTTTGGCAACCATGGTATCGGCAGTTATGCTCGTCACAGGTTCGCCCGACCAATAGCGTTGTAAAATTGCGGTTTTCTGTTCTTCAGTGTAAATTTTCTTCATAAAAAATCTCCTTTGCAAAGTGGTACGGATATTGTACCATGAAATATTGGCATGCTTCTGAACAAGGAGATATGATAGATTTGTTTTATTATAGTTCGGTTGAAATATTCATAAAAATATGATATAATAAACTCACCGATAAATAAGAATTTGAAAGCGAGTAAATCAAATATAATTGGGTAGCACAAAGCAACATTTCCAATGATTTTTTGAATTTTAACCAAACAAAAACATTTTTTTAATCTTTCAAAAACTTCGAATTGTTATAATAAATACATCAAAACTAAAATAGGAATGGTGTATTATTATGAAAATCAACAACCCCAAAGTGACACTTTCAGACGAGGCAAGAAACGGTGTAAAGGAAGAAGTCAGAAGCGGATTCCTTGATTGGCTGATGGAATTTAACGTTGAAGGAGATGACGGCGAGCTGTATGCGCTCGGCGGCTCTATCCTCTCCCTCGCACTTGAAAAGATGGATCTTGTCAATCTTTGCTATGCAAAAGGAAAGGGCTCTGTCAAGCAGCTTCGCAATTCGGTATATAAACTTGCGAAATATCCCGGAACCGTCATGAACAAGTTCTATCGCAATCCTCAAGGCACGTTGCAGATCGAAAGGAAAGAAAATAGCGTGCTTGTCACCTGTACAGAGCATTATCAGGTAGAATGCTTTGACAACGGCACTTGGCATTTGATGCTCGATACCTGCGACGGTGAGTACAAGGCAGACCTTTATCACAGAGCGCACGGTTATCCCCTTTGGTACGGCAGAGAGAAGCCCTCGCTTCTAACACAGCACTCCATTACCTACGGCTACAACTGGTCGGGTGACGTGGACGGGACGATTTGGCTCGACGGAAAAGAGATCAAGGTAAAAGGAACAGGTCAGCGCGAAAGATACGTCGCTGTTGACTCCTCCGCAGCAGAGCTTGGCGGTTGGGAGGATTGGGGTTATATCACCTTCAATGAGATCCACTCCTCTTTGTACGATATGCGCCTTGGTATGAAGGATTACTCGATCTATGACCTTGAAAACGACAAGCACTACACCTCAAACGGTGATCTCAAGGGCGGCGACCGTGACAGAACCGAAATGGAGATCACCCACGAGGATTGGGCGTTTATGCGTGAACTTGACGGATTTGTTCCCACGTATTACAACATTCGCATCAAGACCGAGGACGGTGTGTACGAAGCAAGAGCGCACGTTTGCAACGCTCGTGTATGGGGCGTGACTTTCCAAGTTCCCGATAATCCCGTTGCAACACTGATTTTCGACAAGGTTGAAGGTACGTTCACACATAATGATGGCACAGTCAGAATGCTGACGGGCGGCAGAGGTACGATGTCTGTTCGACAGTGGCATCAGTATCCCAATATGCTTCCTCGTGAACTATATTGTGATGATGAGTTGAGCGGAGAGAAATTTGAAACATTGTAAATACAAACAAATTCCGATTTGCCGGGGAAATAATGACATATTTTTTGTCAAGACGAGCCAAAACGAAGCGAGTCGAAAGACTCGCTTTTTTCTTTTTGAAGGCACCTCTTTATTCTTTATGTTAATTATGAATTTTTTGGCACTCTGTTCGTTGCAAAGAAATGGGGAATACTTCGCTTTTCTATTGACACTTCGGTGTGATTATGGTAAAATATGGACGAAAAAAATCAAAATTTGATCAAGAGGGGTATGATATATGAAATACAAAAATCCAATCCTTCCGGGTTTTCATCCAGATCCAAGCATCTGCCGTGTTGGCGAGGACTTTTATCTAATAACGTCCACGTTTGAGTTTTTCCCCGGTGTTCCGATCTATCACAGCAAAAATCTGATCAACTGGGAATTGATCAATTATTGCCTGACGACGGACACCCAGCTTTCCTTGCATCGTGGTAAACCCTCAAGCGGTATCTATGCGCCTACGCTTCGATATCATGATGGCACCTTTTTTATGACCACCACAAACGTGACTCGCGGCGGTAATTTTATTGTGCATACCAAAGATATCTACGGAAAGTGGAGTGAGCCCGCCTGGGTTAAGCAAGCCGGTATCGATCCTTCTCTTTTCTGGGACGATGACGGTACCTGTTATTTCGTTTCCAACGGTTCGGAGAATCCTGCCAGAGATGGATACGGTATTTTTCTGTGCGAGATCGATCCCTTTACAGGCGTGATGCTTTCACCCTCACGCCGTCTTACGAACGGTTGCGGCGGTCGATGCGCCGAAGCACCGCATATTTACAAGCGAGGTGGCTGGTATTATCTGATGCTTGCCGAAGGCGGAACCGAATACGGTCATATGGTGACGATGCAACGCGCAAAGAATATTTACGGCCCTTATGAAAAATGTCCGCACAATCCGCTCGTGACACATCGTGATGCACCCGAAAGCCCATTCCAAGCAACGGGGCATGCCGATATCGTGGAGGATCAAAATGGAAATTGGTGGCTCGTTTGCCTCGGAATCCGTCCGCTCCCAAGGGTTATGCTCCACCATCTCGGACGGGAAACGCTTCTCGCACCCTTCACATGGCATGAAGACGGCTGGCCAACGGTCGGAGATAACCGTGATATCGGCTTTGAAATGGAAGGTCCGCTTCCCGGGCCCGCGCCGCAACCCGTAAGCCTTGATTTTGAGGATCGTTTTGAGAATGACGAATTGCATCTGCGATGGAACTTTGTTCGCAACCCGAAGCGTGAATGCTACCGCTCTGCGAAAGGACGTCTTGTGATGAAATCCGACGAGGACGATCTTTCTACACCGCGCGGGAACCCAACCATGATCGCCGTGCGCCAACAAGCGTTTTGTATGGAGGCGGTCGCACAGCTGGAGGGTGACGTGCAGGTCGGTCAAGGCGCAGGGCTTACCGCTTTTTACAACAGCGATTACCATTACGATATCTTGATAACGAAAGAATCAGATGACCATTATTATGTATGCCTACGCAAATGCGTGGCGGATATTGACGTCATCGTTGCACGCCATACGGTCGACTATCAAAACGTGATCCGATTCAAAATTGCGAGTGATGAGGAATGGTATACCTTCTATTATGAAAAGAACGGCGAGTTTGTTGAGCTGGGCCGCGGCAGAACGTCGCTGCTTTGCACCGAGATCACACACACCATGACCTTTACAGGAACGTATTGGGGCGTCTTCACCGAAAACGGTGAGATCGCCGTAACTTACGTTGGAATCAAAGCGCTTTCGTAAATGGACATAAAGCGGAAGGTTCAATCCGAGTGAACGAGGGAAAAGAGCCTAAATGGCTATTTTCCCTAAGTGATACCCCACAAAGCAAGTATTTTTGCGCTTTTGTTGGTTTATATTACGTTATTTTTCATGTTATTCGCAGAAAAATCAAAAATGATAATCGGCATCTTTTCTGTCAAGATGCCTCAAGATGTGTTGACAAAAAAGATGCCAACCGAAAAACCCGAGAAAATCTCGGGTTTTCTTCGTTTTTCGCCGTTTTTCTCCCCTTTTTTCGTTAATCAAAGAAAAAGCCAGATCGGTTGAAAAGTTCACAGAAATATGATATAATAATCTTATGATAAATAAGGATTTGTAGGTTGAGGCATGAACAAGAAACTATTAGCAATATTTTTTGCAATATTAGCCGCAGGGTTATACGCAATAAATGTTCCGTTATCAAAATTGCTGTTAAACTATATCGAACCGACGATGATGGCATCTTATCTATATTTGGGTGCAGGAATCGGTATAGGTATCGTTTTTCTGATTACAAAAAACAAAGACAAAGAAACATACGAGAAGATCACCAAAAAGGATTTGCCTAATGTTTTAGGAATGATAGTGTTAGATATAGCAGCTCCCATATTGCTTATGTTTGGTTTGCTTGATAGCGCATCGTCTAACGCATCTTTGCTAAACAACTTTGAAATAGTATGCACATCCCTTATTGCCTTGTTAGTATTCAAGGAAACGGTTTCTAAAAGAATGTGGCTTGCAATCTCACTCATTACAATGTCAAGCTTTGTTCTGTCGTTTGAGGATATCTCCGCTTTCAAATTCTCGTGGGGCGCGATACTCGTGTTATTGGCAACTCTCTGCTGGGGGCTTGAAAACAATTGCACCAAGAATCTGTCAAGCAAAAATACCTACCATATCGTATTCCTTAAAGGTATCTTTTCAGGACTTGGTTCGTTGATCGTTGCTTTATGTATGAGAGAAAAGTTTGCAATGATCGGGTACTTTGCATTGGCACTTTTGCTCGGCTTCGTAGCATACGGACTCAGCATATTCTTTTACATTAAAGCACAGGGCATTATAGGTGCTTCAAAAACAAGCGCATACTATGCGGTAGCACCATTTATCGGAACTTTCTTGTCATTTGTAATTTTTAAGGAAAAACCGACTTGGGCGTATTTCCTCGGTCTTGCTATAATGATTTTGGGAACAATTATAGTGGTTGTTGAAACCTTGGCAAAAAAGCACAATCATAGGAAATTGCGTAAAGAGTTGCAAAAGGAAAAAAGAGTGGTATAATAGAAATGAAATTTTATTGGATAGATTCAAAAGAGGATATTCAATACTTCCTTGAAAAAACAAATTCGTTGCACGATGGGTATATTATTGGAGTTCAATACACAAACGATGCCATAACCAATACAGATGAAAACGGATATTTCGTTAATCCCGACGCAACAAAATTAGTTCTTCGAATATTAGTAACGAGCATTTGGGACACCATTGTGGAAATTGAATTTGAAGCCCTTCGAGAGTGGCAAATAAAAGATAATCAATGGGACATGCAAGACATCTCGGTATTTTTTGATGAGCAAAATTCCATCATTTGGTCGGACGATGTTTACACCAATATGGATGAATTAAAAAAGGCTCTTATGCGATTGCAGGATCGATGAAATGGCGAATTGTTGAATAAATCGGCACGGTATCTTTTTTGTTAAAGCGTGCTAAAAAATCCTGCATGCAAGTGCGGGATTTTTACCTCTTACCTTCTCAATCTTACCTAAAAACTTGGAAATTTGAAAGATAACGGGTAATAATGAATAATTG
>JBGVFW010000377.1:0-7421 GCA_045121315.1 Eubacteriales bacterium | reverse complement strand
TGTCAACGAGCACAAGGTAGTTGAGGCAAAGCGAATAAACTATCGCGCCGATAACGACGGCGGTGGTATCCTTTATAAACTTGATATTGGAGAATATCGCCGTGCCGATTATAACGGAGGCAAGTGCGAGCACCGCTTTACCCGTGCCGGAGTTGTTGTCGTACGACATAAAGAGCTGTGAATATATCGCGCCGGACATCGCAACGAAACCGTTTGCAAGCGCAAGGCCGAATATTTTATAATTTCCCGCGTTTTTCGCAAGAGTTACGGCAACCCTCTCGTTGTCGCCCGTGGCGCGGAGCATATATCCCGCTTTTGTTTTGAGGAAAAGGTCAACGGCTGTTTTGAGGACTATCACGATAACAAAGAGCATGGCTATAACCATATAATCTTTTGCGCCTTTGCCGAAAAGCTCCGCAAGCTTGCCGCTGAAAATTCCCTCAAGGTTTTCACTGCGGTAGGAGAATATCGTTGTGGTATAGCCCGTGCGCGTGAGGAATTTTGTAAGCGCGAGGTTGACGGAAAGAAGCGCCGTCATAACGATAATGCCGGAAAGAAGATTTGAAATTTTAAATTTAACGTGGAGCACGCCCGTCACAGCGCCCGCAATCATTCCGACGAAGAACGAAAGAATTATCGCAAGGAGCGGATTCATGCCGATTTTGAGCATGAACACCGTGCTGACAACGCCGCCGAGCGGGAAGGTGCCGTCCACGGAAAGGTCGGGAAAATCGAGTATGGAATAAGAGATGTAAACGCCCAAGGCGATGACCGCAAAGCAAAGCCCCATCTGAAGCCCGTCTATGGTCGTACCAAAAAATAATGACATGATAAAAAACCTTTTTCAATAAATTTTCAGGGCGGAATAAAATCCGCCCTATTGTTAATTGCTAAATTTTATTTGGAAGCCTCAGCCACGTCTGTTGCCGCAATAGTTGTTGGAACAGTAAGACCGAGAGATGCGCAAACCTCGCTGTTGTAATAGTTTGTGGGGTCTGTGATAACCGCAACGGGAATATCGTCGGCTTTTGTGCCGTTCAAAATTTTGGCTGCAGCTTCGCCTGCGGATTTGCCGACCGTGATATAGTCGATGGAAGCGCTTGCCGCACAGCCCACTTTAACCTGTTCTATCTCGGAACCGAAAACGGGGATATTCTTTTCATTTGTTATGGGAAGAATATTTGTTTCGAGCTTGCCCACGATAGTGTTATCGAGGAGGTTTACGAAGCAATCAACGCCGCGGTCGATAAGCTCGTTTGTTTTGGAATCGATTGTCGTGATATCGGCAACCGCGCTGTCAAAAATCTCCATACCGTCGTATTTTTCAGCCGCCGCTTTGAGGTTTGCAACCTGAACGGGGGAGCTGGATTCTTCTGTGGAGTAAAGCACGCCGATTTTGAGGTCTGTCTTGCCCATGAAAGCAGTTACGACTTCAAGCTGTTTTTCGAAGTTGGGGATATCGGAAGAGCCCGTGAGGTTTTCGTAGTTTTCCATGACCGTAGCGTCTGTGATAGCGCAGAAAACAACGGGGATATCACCGTCGGAAGCGGTAGCCGCCGCAACAGCAGAGGGGGTAGCAATAGCGATGATAACGGAAGCGTTCTTATTTACGAACGTTTTTGCCTGAGATTGAGAAACGCTGGAATCGAAGTTGCTGTTTACGTATTCGATGTTATAGTTTTCTTCTGTGATGCCCTGTTCCGCAAGGCCCTGCATGATACCGTCGTAGCAGTTGTTGAGTGAGCCATGGGAGCCGAACTGAATGATGCCGATAGTGGGTTTATCGTTTGAAGAGCAAGAAGCAAAGGAGAAAAGCATAAGCGCGAGCATGGAAGCCGCAAGAACGAGAGATATTATTTTTTTCATGGTAAAAATTCCTTTCAGATATTTAGATTATTTTGTCAAAGTTTATAAAGAAAAATTCACCTTTCGCCATCGTGAAGAGAGAATAAACATACCATCATTCCTTTCAAAATAAAAAAAGCCCCAAATGTCACATAAGACATTGGGACGAAATAAACGTATCCGCGGTACCACCCACATATTCGGAAGAAAACTTCCGCACTTTTCGCGTACAAACATACACGGCGCAATGGTAACGGAAACGCACCCCGTCGGAGCCTACTTGAAAAAAACTTTCGGTCCGCCCTCGGAAGTCCATTCACAAACATTCTGCGCACCGCTTCTCACCAACTGCGGCTCTCTTTGGCGTTTCCTGCCTGCTACTTCTCTTCCTCATAGGTTTGAGATATTTGATGTATTGATTATAGCACGGGGGCTTTGATTTGTCAAGAGCCAAATTAGATAAAAAACCTTCATTATTCTTGAACCGAAAAACGGTCGCCGCACGGTATCTTTTCATATTTGTCAAAAACGAAAAAGCACATCTTTAGCGTACCTGTGATATCACAGGTCACCGTTCGATGCGCTTTTTCGTTTTAACTTAGTCAGCTTTTGTATATTTTGTGCCGCCGATCTTAATATAACCGTCGCCTTCTTCGAAGCTGTGCGTGCCGTTAAAGAGCTGGAATATATCTCCGAGAGAGATATCGTCTTCGTTGGAATCAGCGAATTCGATCGTGATCTCATCTCCGTCAACAGAATATGTGCCTTCAGCTTTGATGCCGCTCATTTCAATGGTAACTTTGCTGCCTTTGAATGTGAGTTCAGTAGCACCCAAGCCAAACAAACCGTTATTTTCATATGTACCGGAAAGTCCGCAGGAAGCGAGCACGATGCATACGAGAGAGAAAACGAGCGCGAGAGCGATGACTCTTGTGATTTTCTTTGTCATGATAAAAATCCTCCATAAAATATAGATTTCGACAAAAATATATGTCGGTTATTACAATTATATACGAATTTGTCAATTTGTCAAGCAAAATCCGCTATACAAATTATTTGAAGTGTAGAATATTTTTTTAATGCAAATAACCTATTGCTTCCTACCGAATTTGGTGGTAAAATATATAGTGGAAAAAATTTTTATGTTCGGAGAACAAGCCCATGAAAAAAACTAAAATTATATGTACGATGGGTCCCGCCTGCGACAGCGAGGAGACCCTTGAAAAAATGATAAAAGCCGGTATGAACGTTGCCCGTTTTAACTTTTCTCACGGCGACCATGCCGACCACAAGAGAAGAATGGACACAGTCAAGCGCGTACGAGAAAGACTCGGCGCGCCCATCGCCATTCTGCTCGACACAAAAGGTCCCGAATACCGCATCGGCACCTTCGAAAAAGGAAAAGTTAATCTTTGCGACGGAGACGAATTCGTTTTCACCGTTGAAGATTGCGTAGGCGACGAAAATCACGTTTCCGTTTCTTACAAAAATTTGCCCCAAGAGCTTTCCGTGGGTGACCCCATACTCCTCAACAACGGTCTGCTTGAATTTAAAGTTTTGGAAACGACGAAAAAGGAAATCAAAACCCAGGTCATAATAGGCGGTGAGCTCTCCGACAGAAAGAGCATGAGTTTTCCCGGCAAAACACTCAAGCAGGATTATCTCAGCGAAAAAGACAAGGAAGATATCCTTTTCGGCATCGAAAACGACGTTGACTTCATTGCTTGCTCTTTTGTTTCCGTTAAAGAAGATATCCTCGCCATCAGAGAGTTCCTCAAAGAAAACGGCGGCGAACAGATCGACCTTATCGCAAAGATAGAAAACCGCTCCGGTGTGGACAATATAGAAGACATCATCGACGTCAGCGACGGCATCATGGTCGCTCGCGGCGATATGGGCGTGGAAATCCCCTTTGAACAGCTCCCAGCTATACAGAAACACATGATAACGGTTTGCCGTTACAGAGGTAAGAGAGTCATCACAGCCACGGAAATGCTTGAATCTATGATAACGAAGCCGCGCCCCACGCGTGCGGAAATTTCCGACGTTGCAAACGCCGTATACGACGGCACGAGCGCCGTTATGCTTTCCGGCGAAACGGCGGCAGGTATGTACCCTGTTGAAGCCGTTCGTGCTATGGCAAAAATAACGGAGCAGACGGAAAAAGACATCGATTACGCTCACCGTTTCCGCACGGCGGAATTCAAAATAGCAAACGAAATAGACGCTATTTCCCACGCGACCTGCGACCTCGCCATAGACCTTGACGCAAAACTCATTATCGCTTGCTCACTCAGTGGCAGAACGGCACGAATGGTTTCCCGCTTCCGCTCCCCCACACCGATAATCGGTCTTACAACAGATATAAGAGCATGGCGCAAACTCTCGCTTTCTTGGGCTGTCCTCCCCGTGATGAGTGAAGAATTCCAGTCCACGGACGTTCTTTTCTACCACGCGGCAAGAGTTGCCAAAGAATCCGGTATGGCAGGAAAGGGTGACGTTATCGTTATCACGGGCGGTCAGACAAACGGCCGTTCCGGTAACACCACGCTTATAAAATATGATGTACTGAAATAAAAGGTGCATAAAACATGCATAAAACAGCCCTACCAAAACGGGAAGGCTGTTTTATGCAATTTTTTATAAATACCTAAAAAGGAATCTCTCTTTGCTTTTGTGTTTAAATTTTGTTAAAAACATTGACATTTTTCGTTCACAATTATATAATGCTTATATAAAATACTTTGGAGGTATTACAAAATGATCACCAGAAGCGAACTCAAAAATCTCGCAAAAGAATCCCTTAAAGGCAACTGGGGTATTGCAATCGGTACGCTCGTTCTCTATGAATTGATAGCTTATGTGCTCGGATGTACGTTCATCGGCTCCTTGTTCGTAGGCTTTATCGTAGTTGGTTACTGCGCGGTAAACCTCAGCCTCATCAGAACAAAATCCGCAAAGGTTGAAACGCTTTTCAGCGGTTGCAACAACTTCGTCACGAACTTCGTTGCCTACCTTCTCGTGCAGATCTTCACAGTTCTTTGGACTCTCCTTTTCATTATCCCCGGTATCGTTAAGTCCTGCTCCTACGCTATGACGTGCTACATACTCAACGATCACCCCGAAATGAGCGCAACGGAAGCTATCACCGAAAGCAGAAAAATGATGAACGGCCACAAAATGGAATACTTCATTCTTCAGCTCTCCTTCATCGGTTGGATACTCCTCTCCGTTCTCACATTCGGATTGCTTCTCTTTTACGTTCTTCCCTATATGCAGGCGACAAACGCGGCTTTCTATGAAAAGCTCAAAACTTGCCCCGTAATCGAATGACAACCTCTAAAAAGCCCGTCGAAAACGGGCTTTTTTTCTTGTATAGAGAAAAGCAACCTCGCAGGAGGTTGCTTTTTCATATATTCGGCGAAGGTTGGCGCAAACCGCCGTAAAAGGAGATTTTACTTTTTAGATAAACTTATCATGTGGTTGATATCGTCGCAGAGCTTGTCGGCGGCGGAGCCTTTTGCCGTGGGAATACGCATTGCTTCCTTTCCCCCCGCCATGATAACTATAAAGGCTATCTTCGCTTTTGTGCCGTCCTCGAAAGTTTTCTCTTCCATCACAACGGAGACACCGTCGAGGTCGCTGTATACAAATTCTGCATCGCTTTCCGTTACGAGGTCCTGTATAAGAGATATCTTCTTCTGTGCAAGGTAAATGCCCGTTTTTGTAAAGAGCATCGCCGTAGCGGTATAAACGGATGTGCGAACCCTGCGGTCGTCTTTCGCACGGCGCATAAGCGCGTTTTCTTCGTATGTATAATCGCCAACAACAACGGGTTTTATGTTGCGGATGAGCGAATCCTCAAGCCCAACCGCTTGCGCGGTCTTTTCTGCGTATTTTTCGGTTGCACGCGCAACTGCGTCGTCAAGGTCGCGGCTGTTTGAGCGAAGCGAACGGGGGATGAACGCCACGCCCGCGCCGGCACCGATAAGTGCAACGCTTATCGGTCCCTGATACGGCAGGAACCAAAGGTTCAAAAACATAGCCAAAACGAAAAGTATCGCGCCGACTGCCAATATCCCGATGCCTATGTAAAAATGCTTGTCATTGCTTTTAAAGTATTTAATATTCTTCTGATAATCCATAATATCTTCCTTTCAAGAGTTTCCAAAAGTATTTTTTACCGTCACATATATGTTACATATATATAGTGTCGAAAAATTCGTTTTGGTTGGGTGTTTTTTTAATTTTTTTTCATTTTTTGAAAATTTTTTTGCGCTATGCTCTTTATGCTTATATTTTAGCAGAAAATTCCCGTCAAATCAATAACCGATTGGTTTAAAGCAATTCTACTTAAAGTTGTATAAAGCGGGTCCCTGCATAAACATCAAAAAACTCCCGCTTTTAGGCGGGAGTATAACATTTATTCTTCTTCTTCTTCTTCTTCGAAAAGGGATTTGTCTGCTCCGCAAAGAGGGCAAGCAAAATCTTCGGGAAGTTCTTCCCATTCGGTACCGGCTTCGATTTCTTCGTCGGCGTCGCCCAGAGCCTCGTCATAAACGTAACCGCAAAGTGTGCAAACATATTTTTTCATAATAAAATCTCCTTTATAAAAAGTTTAATAGTATTTTCAGATCAGGCAAAATAAAATTTGTTCCTGCTATGTGTATAGTATATACCTACCTTGTTATTCTTGCAAGACATATTTATTAACAAAAAATCACGTTGTTTTTTTACAACAATATCAAATTATTTTTTATTTTGTTCCTTGCTTTCGTCGAACTCGTGCTCTCTGTCCTCTCTTTCGCACTTTCTGTTGAAGCTGACAGTAGAATACACACCAAGCACAACGAGCAAAACGACTATACCCAATATAACGTATGTGGAAACGCTCATTTCGTCCCTCCGAAAAATCGGTTTTTTATATAATATCACCGCTTTAGCATAAAATCAATATGTTCCGATAAAAAGTCTTGATTTCCCCCGGGCGATATGATAGAATTTTCCTTGATTTTTACGCTTTGGAGATGATAATATGTCTAAAAATTTGCGAGGGAGCCTTATTTTGCTCGTCACCGCGATGATATGGGGCTTCGCGTTCGTAGCTCAAAGCGAGGGCATGGAAAAGATCGGCGCGCTGACGTTTCAATCGTCGCGTATGCTGCTCGCCGCCGCATTTTTGTGGCCAGCTTCGCTCATTTCTTTCGCCGCGAAGAAAAAGCGAGAGCCGAGCGAACGCTTTCTAGATAAAAAAACTGTGTTTGCGGGGTGCGTCTGCGGCGTGCTTCTTTGCTTTGCCTCCGCGCTTCAACAGATAGGTATAGCGCACACAAGCGTCGGTCACGCGGGATTCTTGACCGCGCTGTATATACTCATCGTGCCGATACTCGGCATTTTCCTCGGTAAAAAGGTGGGGCTTCGCCTTTGGGTGTGCATAGCGCTCGCCGTGGCGGGACTTTTCCTGCTCTGCATGACGGACGAGGGCTTCGCCATGTCAAAGGGAGATGTGCTTGCGCTTCTCGGCTCGCTCGGCTTTTCGTTCCACATCATAGCAATAGACAAATTCGCCGCGGATA
>JBGVFW010000376.1:0-1467 GCA_045121315.1 Eubacteriales bacterium | reverse complement strand
CGCCGTGAAGGTGAAAAACTTTTCCTCAAGGGCGAACGCTGCCTTACAGAAAAATGCCCCGTAACAAGACGCGGAACAGCTCCCGGTCAGCATGGTGCGGCGCAGTCCAGAAAAAACAAAGAATACAATATGCAGCTTCGTGAAAAACAGAAAGCTAAAAGATACTACGGTGTTCAGGAAGGTCAGTTCAGAACATACTTTGAAATGGCTAGCAAACAGGAAGGTCAGACAGGCGAAAACCTCCTCTGCCTCGTAGAACGCCGTTTTGATAACGTTGTTTACAGAATGGGTCTTGCAGAAAGCCGTAAGGAAGCTCGTCAGCTTGTTCTTCATGCTCACTTCACGCTCAACGGCAAAAAAGCAAACATTCCTTCCATCCTTGTTAAGGTTGGCGATGTTATCACACTCAAAGCAAGCGATTCTGAAAAGATTAAATCTCTTGTTGAACTCATGAATGCAAAAACATTCCCGAAATGGCTTGAAGTTGATAAGACAAACTGCAGCGCGAAAGTTGTTGCTCTTCCCACAAGAGAAGACATCGATTTCCCGTTCCAGGAACACCTTATTGTCGAGTTGTATTCCAAATAATAATTACCCCCGATGCCGTATATCATCGGGCGGTAATTCAGCTCGGTTTGATATTTTGGCGTCACAGCGCATATCAATAATAGTTGTGATTAATTTTTACAGGAGGGTTAATTAGAATGAATATAGAGAAGCCTAATATAGCGGCAGTAGATTTAAGTGAAGACGGAAAGCACGGTTCCTTTATAGTGGAACCTCTTGAAAGAGGTTACGGTACAACGATTGGTAACTCCCTTCGTCGCGTACTCCTCAGCTCGCTCCCCGGTGTTGCTGTTGTCAGCATCAAGCTTTCCGGCGGTGGCAAAGATGTTCTCCACGAAATTTCTACAATCCCCGGCGTAAAAGAAGATGTTTGCGAAATCGTTTTGAACGTTAAAGGTATCACAGCGAAGCTCTTCTCAAACGGTCCTAAAACTGTTTCCATTGACGTAACAGGCGGCATGGACGTTTGCGCAGGCGATATCGTTTGCGATGACGAACTTCAGATCCTCAATCCCAAGCATCATATAGCGACAGTAAGCGAAGGCGTTCGTTTCCATATGGACCTCACTTTCGACCACGGTCGCGGTTATGTTACGCAAGAAAGAAATAAGCAGCTTTACTCCTCGGGACAGTTGGGCGTTATTTTCGTAGATTCGATATTTACGCCCGTATATAATGTAAGCTATCAGGTCGATAATACCCGTGTTGGTAATATCACAGACTTCGATAAGCTCACTCTTGATGTTTTGACCAACGGTACGATCTCTGCAAGAGAAGCCGTATCGCTCGGAGCCAAGATACTCAACGAGCATCTCAACCTTTTCGTTGATCTTTCCGATGAAGCGAAGAGTGCAGAGATAATGGTTGAAAGAGAAGAAACCAAGAAAGAAAAAGTCCTTG
>JBGVFW010000375.1:0-4514 GCA_045121315.1 Eubacteriales bacterium | reverse complement strand
GGTCAAGCGGTTAAGACACGGCCCTTTCACGGCTGTAACATGGGTTCGATTCCCGTACGGGTCACCAAAATAAAAAAAGCAAGTCGAAAGACTTGCTTTTTTTATTTTCATGAATAAGTTTAAGGGAATCGAACAAGGCGTGTAGAGCGCTGCGACCGATTCCCGTACGGGGCACCACCGGTGTCTATCCCCCGTCCAACTCTATCTTTCCCGCAGGAGAGCCGAGCGGTCAAACCGAAATTTCGGCATCACCAAGTATCTTATTTATTTCTTTGGCTTCGCCAAGGGAAATTTCATTTATATTTTTTCCATTTACTCCTCGTATTTCAAGAAGTTTTATATCGTTTCTCAATAGCGCGCGTACTTGTCCGTCAATGGATTCAGAAACCTCATCCGCAAAGGCACATAAACTCATAAAATCAGTTCCTTCTGTGCTTTTTGTGAACGCAGCATAACACGATTTTTCCCCGTTTGTAAAGTGATTTTTTATAACAAGGAATATTTTTTCTTTTGCGTCTTTTTCTATTTACAAGATGGTAATTTTATTGTATAATATAAGAAACATAAGAAAATCTATCTTTGGAGGTTACATAATAATGGCAGAAATTCTGGAAATTATCATGATAATTTGCTTCGGTATATCCTGGCCTTTTAACGCAATCAAATCCTGGAAGGCAAGAACGACGAAAGGCAAGAGTCTTCCCTTCCTTCTCTTCATTCTTATCGGTTACGTAGCAGGTATCACTTCTAAATTTCTCAATGAAGCATACATGAATTCTTTCGCTACAAAATGGTACGTTTTGATATTCTACTTTATCAACTTTATCATGGTAAGCATAGACCTCGCTTTCTATTTTCGCAATCTTCACCTCGACAAGCTCGCAGAAAAAGAAGCAAATAAATAATTGTACATAAAAAGCAGACCTTTCTCTTTTGTGTACGTAAGAAAAGTGGTTGTCGGGAAAAGCGAATAAGGCTTGGAAACGCACAAATCAAAGGCTCCATACGGGAGGTTTTTTGCCAACCGAAAATATGTTAAAGGCACTTGTGGCAAAATTGATCCATAAGTGCCTTTGTGTTGCTTCTGTCATTTTTCTTGAATCTGCTTTTTCTTTTCCACGAAAATAATATTGCTTAACTATTGACTTTTTGAGGGAAATCCATTAAAATATTAAATTATGATACAGTGAATTCGTGTAAGTAGCCGATATATGATTTCCCAAGAGAAGGGTGCCAAAGGCTGGGAGCGCCCGAATAGTATACCGTGCGAATTTCAGCGATGGAGTATCCTGCGAAAATCGTCCGCGACATAAGCAGGGTGTTGTGCGCACGTCAAAGGCACAAAAGAGAGCAGAATTTATTTTCTGAATTTGGGTGGTACCGCGGGTAAACAGCTCGTCCCTTTGGGACGAAGCTGTTTTTTTGTTTACTTTTCCTACCGCTTGCAAAAAAACAGCACGGTACACTTTTAATTCACAATACTATATATTTATGAAAGGAAAAATGCAATGGCAGAAAAAACAACAGAAGTAAGACTTGCCTTTCTTGCCGCTCTTGAAACGGTTTCGAGCGCAGACGAACTTGAAAAAATCAGAGTTGAATACATCGGCAAAAAAGGTTACGTTACAGAATTGCTTAAAGAGATGAAATCTCTTTCCAACGAGGAAAAGAAAACTTTCGGTCAGGCTGTAAACGTCCTCAAAGACGAAGTTAACACAAAGATCGCCGAAAAGCGCGAAGAACTCAAACAGAAGGAAATAGAGCTTGAAAACAGCCGTATGCCCGAGTTTGATATATCCATGCCCGCGAATCTTGAAAGAGGCTCCTATCACCCCATCACGCTCGTACAGCGCCAATGCGAAGAGATATTCAAATCCATGGGATTTACCGTTGAAGATTACAGCGAAATAGTTACAGACTACGAATGTTTCGAATCCCTCAACATTCCCAAAAACCACCCCGCGCGCGATATGCAGGACACATATTATCTCGATAACGGTCAGTTGCTCAAAACACAGACCTCCGCAGCACAGAACGCCATCTATAAAAAATACAGGGATCAACTTGTTAACGAAGGCAAAGCTATAAAGGCTATTTTCCCCGGCAGATGCTTCCGCAATGAAGCAACGGACGCTTGCCACGAAAACACGTTCTTCCAGATGGAAGGCGTAATGGTCGATAAAAACATCTCCATTTCCAACCTCATCTTCTTCATGAAGACGATGCTTTCCGAGGTTTTCCAAAAAGATATAAAAGTAAGACTCCGCCCCGGCTTCTTCCCCTTTGTCGAACCCGGCTTTGAGCTTGACATAAGCTGCCTTATCTGCGGCGGTGAGGGCTGCCCCTCCTGCAAGCACAGCGGCTGGCTCGAGCTTTGCCCCTGCGGCATGATCCACCCCGAAGTTCTCAAAGCAGGCGGAATCGACCCCGAAGAATACACAGGCTTTGCTTTCGGTCTTGGACTTACGCGCCTTGCCATGATGAAATACGGCGTTAAAGATATCCGCGACCTCAACAGCGGCAGCCTCAAGAGCTTGTCCCAGTTTACGGACGATAAATAAGAAAGGAGCCTTGTGTAAATGTTTATATCAATGAACTGGATTTCGGATTTCGTAGATCTTTCCGGAATCGATAAACTTGAACTTATCAATAAATTTTCTCTTTCAACAGCGGAAGTTGAAAACGAAATATTCTTTAAAGGCAGCGACGTAAGCGGTATAGTCGTTGCGGAAATAAAATCCGTTGAGCCCCACCCCGAATCAAAGAAGCTTCACCTCCTCAAAGTGGACATCGGTGAAAGCGAGCTTATCGACGTCGTATGCGGCGCGCCCAATGTGCGCGTAGGCATGAAGACGGCATTTGCAAAGCTCGGCGCTAAGATAGGCGAAATAACCATCGCTCCCCGCAAGCTTGCAGGATATACCTCCAACGGTATGTGCTGCTCCGAAAAAGAGATCGGCATCAGCGACGCAAACGACGGTATCATGGATATCACAGACGACGTAGCGCTCGGCACAGACCTCAAATCCATTTATCAGATAGACGATATCGTGTTCGAAGTAGACAACAAATCTCTTACGAACCGCCCCGACCTTTGGGGTCACTACGGCATTGCGCGTGAGATCGCGGCTCTTGCCGGAAGAGAGCTCAAACCGCTCGAAAAAGCAGACCTTTCCGTTTACGAAAACCTCGGCAAAGTCGATATGAAGATAGAAGACCCGCTCTGCCAGAGATATTCCTGCTTGCAGTTCGGCAACATCTCCGTTCATAAGAGCCCCGTAAACATGAGAATCCGCCTTTTCTACTGCGGTATGCGCGCGCTCAATTTCCTTGCAGACCTTACGAACTACCTCATGCTCGAAATGGGTCAGCCTATGCACGCTTTCGACTCCCGCAAGGTTGAAAAGATTCGCATCAAACGCTTCGACAAACCCTTTACGTTCAAAACTCTCGACGGCGTGGACCGCGCCATCGACGAAAACACGCTTATGATCTGCAACGGAGATACTCCCGTTGCCATCGCAGGTATCATGGGCGGTCTTGATTCCGAAATCGTGGCTGACACCTCCACTCTCACGCTTGAATCTGCAACGTTTGACGCAGCTTCTATTCGTAAATCCACGGTTCGTCTCTCTCACCGCACGGATGCTTCTCAAAGATACGAAAAGAGCCTCGACCCCGAAATGACGGTTGCAGCCATCGCAAGATTTGTAAAACTCCTCACAGATATCGACTCCGGTGCAGTTGTAGTTTCCGCGCTCACAGACGAATACGCATTCAAATATCCCGAAGTTACACTTAACTTCACAAAAGCGTTCGTAAACCGTTACACAGGCATCGAGATCGGCAACGACGCTATCGTTAAAACGCTCCGTTCCCTCGGTTTCGGCGTAGAACTCCGCGGCGACGATTTCACAGTAAACGTTCCGAGCTGGAGAGCAACGAAAGACGTTACTATAAAAGCCGACATTATCGAAGAGATCACGCGTATATACGGCTATGATAACTTCGATATCCACACAGCGGAAGCTCCCCTCTACCCCGTTAGAGCCGCACAGGAAAAGACAGACGAAGACAGGATTAAAGATATCCTCGTTAAGCGTTACTCCATGCATGAGCTTCACTCCTACATCTGGGCATACTATGATGAATACAAGGAACTCGGCATAGAGATTGAAAAGAACGTTGAGCTTATCAACGCAACAAACCCCAACATCAAAACTCTCCGCCGTTCTATCGTTCCCACCCAGCTTTGCCAAGTTAAATACAATACGGCATACGACACGGACTTCGCCGTATTCGAAATAGGCAGAGTTGTTGACGGCGTAAAAGCAGACGGTCTTTGCGACGAACACAAAAAGCTCGCTATCACGATCTACAGCAAGACAAAGGACACGGAAAAGATATACTTTGAGCTCCGCGACATTCTCGCGGTACTTGCGGACGATATCAAGCACGAAGCTCTTTCTTTTGAAAAAACAGAGGCTTCTCACTCCTATCAGCATCCCAAAAAC
>JBGVFW010000374.1:0-1074 GCA_045121315.1 Eubacteriales bacterium | reverse complement strand
GGATTAGGAAAAAGACTTACACCGACAATATATTCGCTCTCAACGCCGATCTGAACATTGTATGCCGGTTTGAGTTGACCGTTCCGCATATGATCCTCTTTCATCCGCATAAAGGTTGCGTCAAGGTCAGTTTTGGAATAGCTTTTCCGATTGCCGAGTATCGTTAAGTTTTCGTGGTAGCGGCTGATTCTCTCAACATATTCATAAATACGATCATAATCTCTTTGTAAATCCGATTTGCGCTTTCCTTTGCCGTAGACAAACTTTATTCCGAGAAGATTCCTCGTTGTCAATAGGAACTCTACAACATCTGTTAGCGTCGAGGTTTCGGATAATCCATACTTTTGACACAAGGTAGGCAGTTCGGATTTGATTTTTGTGTTGAGTTTTTGGAGATTCTTTTCTACTGACTTTGCCCAGACAAATGTGTAGCGGTTAGCGTTCGCTTCAATTTTCGTGCCGTCAATGAAGATGTTGCGGAACTGAATCTCGCCAAGCTCATGCAGCTTTTCGATGAACTGAAAGAACAAGTCCTCAATGACATTGGTAAGCCTTTCATTTTGGAAACGGGCAAATGTTGAATGGTCGGGCGCCGGCTGACCTTGCAGCAGCCACATGAATCGGATGTCGGTTTTGCAGACGTTTTCAATTGCCCGGCTTGAATAAATCCCGTTCATATACGCGAAAACAAGTATCTCAAAAAGAACAACCGGATCTATCACGCGCCAGTGCCGGAGGTATTCGTCATACAATCGCGTGTAGTCCAAAGTATCACATATTTCCGTCAGTTTCCACACCGGATCATTCTCGTCGATTAAAATTTCAAAATTTAACGGCAAAACCAGTTGATTTCTTAATACTTTCATTGTATAATTAACCTGCTTTCTGTGTGGTTTTCTTAGCAATTAAATTATACAGTAAAAGCACTGACCGGGCAACCCTTTCGGGCTACCCGGTCTTTTTCTTTTTGTTAGGGCTTAGTGCGACAGCCCCGTTTTTTCGTTTGCGCCGTAATTCAAAAATATTTTTAGAATTTTTTTAAAAAGCCTGATATTTGCAAAGAAGTTGCAAAGA
>JBGVFW010000373.1:0-3433 GCA_045121315.1 Eubacteriales bacterium | reverse complement strand
TTTCGTTACGACAAAGCTCGCCAAAAAAAGCGATTGGTGGTTCCATGTTAAAAATAAGCCGGGTTCTCACGTTGTTATGGTGTGCGAGGAGGGCGAAGACCCCGACGCATCGGAGTTTACCGAGGCGGCGCAGATAGCGGCGTATTATTCGAGCTTGCGCGACGGCGAAAACGTCGCGGTGGATTACACGCTTGCCAAGAATGTGAAAAAGCCGTCTGGCTCGGCTCCCGGTCACGTAGTTTACTACACGAATTACACGGCGTACGTAAACCCCAAAAAACCGAATTAACGCAAAAAGAAGCAGTGACGAGCTGCTTCTTTTTTGCTTGCTCAAACAAAGTTTTCCTTATGTAAAAAGGGCGTTTTTACGATTTTTGCTCAAAGATGTGTTATATTTGTAAATTTTTCCTAAAAATTTGGAAAAATATGATTTTTAACTTTGCGTTGTGTATAATAAAAGTGACAATATATTGTATCAGTATAAGACAAACACAATAAACAAAATAATTATATAGGAGGTTTTTCAATGAAAAACAAAAAAATTTTGTGTTTGGTTTTATCAAAAGTCAAAACATCACAGGAAAAAAGACGGTATTATTAACGGTTGCGATAAAACCTCTTTAATGAAAACAAATTTTAAGGAGGCATCGTTATGAAAAAACGAACACTCAAAAAACTTATAGGTTTATCGTTAAGTATGGTAATGCTAGTAATTCTGTGTTCTAATACGGTAATGGTGCTTGATGAACAGAACGAAACAATAGCCGAGGTATCGTCTACTTCAGAGGATATTACAGATGGTATATATTGTCTTAAAAATCCTGAAACTGGTAAATATGTTGATGTAGATGATGGTGCGTCTACATTTTCAGGAGCAATTTTGGAACAGTGGGATTATGATGATGCATATACTCAAAAGTGGTTTTTTTCAAAAGTAACTTCTGGAACATATGCAGGATATTATACTATCATGAATATGAAATCTAGACTTTATATGACGGTTGAAAATAATTCTTCTGAAAATTCCGCTAATCTGATTTTGTCGGAGTTTTCTGGTACATCGGGTCAATATTGAAAAATAGAAGAAACTTCTGATTCGAGGTATAAAATCATTCCATCGTGCGGTGAATCCGATAGCAGAGTTCTCGCGGTTAATATTTCTTTATTGGGAATAAATACGAATGGTTTGAATATTTTATCTAAAACATATCAAGATAATGACAGTTATAAAGATGAATGGTATTTGGTTTATGAGCCTATATCTTTAGATTTGACGGCGGTTTACGACCCACATTCGATAAGATCAACAAGTTATTATGTAACCAATCTTCAATCTGCCATACAGGGATTTTTGACGAATTTTGGTGTTCAATTTAATTATTGCGGAATTTCGGAAGATAGCGCACTGACTCCCGACTATACCAACTGCTCTTGTGAAACTATTTCAGATGTATGTGATAGTAGTTGTGGCGATATAGCATTATGTTCCTCGTTGCATCATAGAAGTGCGGCTCGAATCAATGCTATCGATTTATCAACTACATATTCAAGTTATATTTGCAGATTTGTTGGCTTTTCTATATGCGCTTATAATTCCGAAGATGATTCTCACGGAGGCGTCAACGGACTTGCTGATATAAACGGCAAGAATGTTACCGTTTCTGGGGAATCAGACGATATAGAAAGAACCATTCAACATGAACTAAGTCATACATTGGGGGCTTGCGATGGTGAGTGTACTAGTGGAGAGTATTGTGTTATGAGCGGAAAAGTTAATTATTGGTGTACTAATTGCAGAAATAGAATTTTTTATGCCAATGCATATTTGGAGAGATAGATGAAAATGATATTTATTTTTGATATTTGGAGGGTTGATTTATGAAAAAACTTGCATTATTTATACTTACGATATCGATTGTTTTCGTTACATCTTGCGGGAATACGTCAAGTGATATTCACGAAACAACGGATTCGATTCATACGGGAAGTCAAACGGAGCAGGTATATGAAAAATTTGACAGTATAGAGGAATTGAGAACATATTTTGATTCTGCGGTTTCGGGGTCCTCCGTTTACTCCGAAAATTCTGATAATGACATTTTGTACTATCCTGAAATTCTTATCGATGGATATGAATTGCTATTTGCAGAAATGAACTCGCATTATATTTTTTATTATTATATGCCGAGCGAATATATAGAAAACGATTCCGAACGTGTGTTTGATCGTGATATGGGATTTGTTGTATCTGTTTCAATAGATGAAGTTGATGGTGATAGAATAGAAATTCTTTCAAATCAATTAAAGATTTCCATATCCGATGATGGAACGATTTATGATGAAAAAAATGATGTTTTAATTGTTCCTATCGGAAACACCGTTTTGACATTACTTTCCCTGAAAGTTATGCGGGCGAAAGAACCGTAAACACGGTCTTTACAATGAAATCATTTGGAGAATAAACGAGAAGCAGAGGCGAAAGCCTCTGCTTTTTGAGCTTTTTTATTTCAGCACGACGCCGTTTTCACCGAGGAGCTTTTTGAGGTAGGAGAGCATATGCGGCTGAACGTCCGTGCCGACGCTGTATTTTTCGTATTTTTTCTCTTTTTCGTTATAGAAAATGACTTCTGTTTGTCCCTCGAAAATAGAGATAAGGCTCATGACTTTTGTAAATACGTCGCCTTCCTTATCAGGCACTTTGAGGTATATCTTGCTCGGTTTTTGCGCTATGGGCGCGGCTTTTTGCTGTACAGGGGAAGTGGTGCGCGTTTGCTCACGCGTGTATTGCGGTGCGTGCTCTCTTTGCATCGAGGTACGGCGCGCGGGTGCTTCTTCCGGCAATCCCTCGGAGATCAAGTTTATTTCGGAAACGAGAATCTTCGGCGCTTTCTCTTCCTCCGCGGAAATTTCTCCGCGCAGGCAGACCGCGGTATCCTTCATCAAAATATGAGAAGAATTTTCAAATATCTTCGGAAAAACGACGAGCTCTATTTCGCCTGTTTTATCTTCAAGCGTTATGAATGCCATGGACGCGCCGTTCTTCGTGGTTTTAACGGTTTTGCTTGTTATAAGACCGCAGAGTTTGACTTTCTGTTTGTCTGCAAATGAGATAATGTCGTCATCGGGCTCTTCCTCGGAAAAGGAAGCGAGTATCGCACCGATGGGCATAGGTATGATCTCATCGATATATTCGTCGTAATCGTCGAGCGGATGACCGGAGAAGTACATCCCCGTAAAATCCTTTTCCTCGCGCAGTTTTTCCTTGACGGAATATTCGGGAATATCGGGATATTTGTAATTATCCGTTTCGCCGAAGGTTTCACGCTCTGAAATGTTGCCGATTGTGAAAAGATCGACTTGGTCTGCGTTTTGTTCCCTTATGCGGCGGAGATATATATCAATGATGTTTTCATATTCGCTGTGGAGCGCGCTG
>JBGVFW010000372.1:0-2096 GCA_045121315.1 Eubacteriales bacterium | reverse complement strand
GGGTTTTACGGCGCGGTTTGATAAATAACAAAAAAACCGAAACATAGTTTCGGCCTTTTTGCTGTCAAAAGTGAAGAATTATATGAAAAAACAAGTTTCACTGTTATATATTATTATATCAAAATAATTTTATTTGTCAAGATATTATTTGAATTTTCAGACGAAATTTACGGAATTAACTTTTCCACTCCGTATCACACACAGGATAATCATATGCAGTTTGGATGAAAATATGTGTTTTTGATATTTCATCGGTTGTGAGGTTAAAAAAATTGTACGCAGGAGTACCGGTGAGAGAGGTTACAGAATTGTCCCCTGTGATATCTACGTTATAATAAACGCCGTCTATCTTTACTATATTCCAAGCGTGATAGCTATTAGAAGAATATCCATATACGAACATACAAGGAAAACCGGCTTCACGCATCAAATGCAAAAAAGCCTTTGCCTGTCCCTCACAAACAGCATCTTGATCAATGAGGGCGCCATAAGCTGAATGCGCCATCCTGACTGATGCATCAGTGGAATAATGAACGTTTTTACAAAGGTAATCGTGAATATATATTTCTTTGTCTATATCTGTAAGACCTATTGTTTCTTTTAATATTGACTCAACGGTACTATTAAACTCTTCTTTTAAAACAGGAAGCTGACCGGGTGAAAAAAGATAGGTGTATTTAATAGACCAAACGTGGTCGCCCAACATCATTAATTGATAACTGTTATCGAGCCAGAAGACTTGCGGATAGTCCATAACATAGCAATAGTTTACCAGCTGTATATCTTGGGAGGTAACCATGTTCCATATATTGAAAAGTGATATTTCGGGTTCGCAATTCTGAACGCCCTCAGCTATTTTATTATATGCGCGCAGAAGAGCTTCGGAGTTTTCTTGCTCCAATAAATATTGATAGCCATAATACTCTGTGGGCAATATAGCTTCCGTATTCCCCTGCTCTGCCGCATACTCTGCAATATAATCATTATATTCCGTTTTAAAATAGTCGCAGTTACAAATAAATATAACCAAAATAACCATCATAAACATAGGAATAAAAATTGAAACCAAAATATTACCAAACCTTCTCATAAACAACCTTATCTTTCTGTCAAACTTTGTTTTTATCTCTTAAAAATCACCCAGATCTCGCAGCACTTCAGCAATCGTCAAGGTCTCTTCTGCTTGCAGAAGCTTTATTTGTTGATGACACACCTTTGCAAATTCATTGCCTTGCTTACACATAAAACCAACACCGCGTTTATGTAACAAGTGGAATATTGTATCACTCGTATTGGTTAAACTCACCAACATAGACGTTGACACCATTTTCCAAGGAACTGAGACATAGTAGCGAACTCCAAAAGGATGAATTATCTTTGAAACTATAATTTCAATTCCGTCAAGAAAATCGATAGAAATATATTTAACATACGGTGTATCAAAAAGAACAGTATATCCCGCATCCCAAATAGTGCCGGTTGTGTGACCGTAACGCCGGTCTTCCGGAGCGCTAACTTTAATCACTTTTGTTTTAGCCATTGTTTACCTCTTGTTTCACACTTCGCTCTGAGCTCTGCAAGATCCGCCTCGGATATTGTGTAGAGGCCCGGATGTCCTTCTACAATACCAAGAGGGTTGGTTAGCTCCTCAAAGATCTCTCTTGCAACCTCTGCCTTTGCTTCCGCAAGAAGAACTGCAAGATGTTCATTGCTATCTTTTAATGCCTCAATCTTGGCTTGCTGTTGTTTCAACTTGGCATATACGTCACTGCTTTCCCACAGCTTCTGAAACTCTTGCTCATCCATAGCACACAGTCGTTCAAAATACCGTTGACGTTCTTCGGCTGTACGACCTATCAAATCAAACTCATTCATATATTTACTCCTTTACTCGCACCATACAATATTTAGATTGCGGTCCATATATCCAACAATTCTATTTTCGCGGGGAACTTTGCCAACCTTCACAATTGCTGTTGTGTCGGTTTCTTTATCCCATCCACCGGAACGATATCCTTGCTTTTTCAAATCGGCCATTTTCTCCAAAAAGGCGCGCATATGTGCATTAATTTTGTTTATCCTTTCTTTCTGATCCA
>JBGVFW010000371.1:0-2960 GCA_045121315.1 Eubacteriales bacterium | reverse complement strand
GAAAAATAAAGAACGCTTTTGGGCGACCTGCTGTAAGCGGGTCGCCCAACTAAGTTTGCCCTTATGGGCAAGTGAAGTTTACTTCGTAAGTGAAGTTATCCTGCGGATAGTGAAGTTTTGCCTTTGGCAAAGTGGCAAACTCAACTTCACCGCAAAGCAACTTCACTTTCACGTTAGTGAAAACTTCACCTAATACCATTCTCACTTTATATCTCCTGTCTATTGACTTTCCATTTAACTTGTGATATAATATCAACGCAATTAAATAGGCAGCTCATCACACGCTGTGTGTAGTCGGGCGCGAATGCGTTCGGGGATAAGGAAATCTCGGTGAAAATCCGTCGCAACAGCCATTACCGTAACTCGATTTTTAAATCGTCAAGTCGGAATGCTTATCGTTCTGCTAAACAGTGAAGCTTTTCTTGGGCAAAGGAGAGGGCGAACTTTCACATAGAAGGGGTATCTGTGTGAATTTTTCTGCGCTCTCACAAGAGCGCTTTTGTTTTTTATTGCAAAAAATAAAAAGAAAAAGGAGCAAAAAAATGAAGAAAATTCTCACACTCACTCTTTTAGTTGCAATTTGCCTTATGTCGTTATCGCTGATTTCCTGCGATAAGCTTGACAAGGAAAATCCTTCCTACGACGTTACCGTAGATCCCAATGCTACAACAGCAACGGATGACGTATCAACGTCGGATGACGGCGAAACCGAAGAGGCGACAACCGACAAGGTTGCCGCAGAAGGACTCTGGGCAAATGCAACCTACAGAAACGACAAAACCTTTGGAAACGGCGAAAAGACCGTGCAGGTTGAGGTAAAGGCAGAGGACAAATCCGTAACATTCACCATCAAGACAAATGCCGAAACCCTTGCAGACGCGCTTGTTGAAAACAACCTCGTCGAAGGTAACGTCGATCAGTACGGACTTTATATAAAGAAAGTAAACGGCATTTTGGCGGATTACAACATCGATGGCTCTTGGTGGGGAGTCGAGAAGAACGGCGAGATGCTTATGACGGGTGTCAGCTCAACCGAAATAGCCGACGGAGAAAACTATGAGCTTGTCTACTCAAAGTGAAAACAGATCCAAAAAAGCCCTCTCGATAAAGGAAATTGCCGTATTCGCAATGCTTGCAGCCATTATGTTCTGCTCAAAGAAGATAATGGAGGGTTTGCCGAACATTCACCTCGTCGGTATGCTTACAATCGCATACACGGCGGTTTACAGAACAAAGGCACTGATTCCAATCTACATATACGTCCTCCTCGACGGACTTTTTCTTGGATTTAACACCGCGTGGATACCATATCTTTACATATGGACGATCCTTTGGGCGTTCGCTATGCTGATCCCGAAAAAAACACCCAAGTGGCTCGCTTGTATCATATACCCCACTCTTTGCGGACTGCACGGACTGTTCTTCGGCGTTCTGTACGCGCCCGCGCAAGCGTTACTCTTCCACTTGAACTTCGAGCAAACGGTCGCTTGGGTAATCGCGGGCTTCGGCTTTGACATAATCCACGCGATCGGAAACTTCGCGGTTGGATTGCTTGTTTTTCCGACGGTTGAAGTATTGAAGCGATTGGAAAGAAGGAAATAAAAATAACCCCTCTCTGCGAGAGGGGTTTTATCATCTTAACATAAAAGCAACCGCTAATATAAAGGCAATAGCGGATAATACAGCAAACACTATCAAACCCGCGCGATCACAATCGACCTTGTGAGTTTTCTTCTCACGCTGATTTATTGGCGTAGTTTTAACTTTTGGTTCCACATTATACTGTATCGGTCGCACCTCTTGCTTTCTTAATAGGGCAATCGGATCTGTTTGATTAAAAATGCGCAATTTAAAAGAGCGGACAAAATTGACGTCCTCCTCGGTGCACATTTCATCTAAAAACGAGGTTCTGGAGTGAGCAAGATCATTTCGTAAATTTCTCGCCATCTTAAGCTTACGATAATCGGAACCCCACCCGGGAACTTTGCTCATACCGCGATAAGCATTTGTATCCATATCTTCCAAGTACATCGTGACGCCAAGCTTGTTATCGATCGCTTTGCCATATAGATCCTTACAAACGTCGTCAAGACTTTTAAACTCTTCAAAAAATTGTATATTCAGGTTTTCCGTAAACAACACCCCCTAATAGGATTCCTATGCATTAATTATATCACAAAAATAAAAACCCCGCAACCCCTTTTTGGGGTTATGACAAAATATAACGTGGGGGCGAAGAGAGAGGGATTTAGAACCTAGTTTTGCGGCAGTGCTTATTTTTGCATTAAGTAATCAGACCGCAAAACATCTCTCGCCATTTGCTTTGCAAATTTGGCTCGCGGTGCGCTCAAACACGAAGCGTTTCTGGCAAAAACAAAAGAGGGAACGTATGAGCCATGTTTTGCTTTTGGCGGATAAGGTGGTATTTGAACCCACGCGACGCTTCCACGCCCTACGAGATTTCGAGTCCGTTCGGCAACTTGGAAGTTATCGAACAATACTATCCCAAACTCGCCGTATTTCAGTAGTTGATCTACAACCATAAAAATCGTCCGCTACGTTGAGTTCTCTCCTTGAATTTTGGAGAGAAGGTCAAACACGATGGCGTTATTATAGCACAAAAACGCCCGAAAATCAAGGGGTTTTGAGAAAATAATACCATTGTTAATATAAATTTTTGAATAAAGTAGTCTAATTGGAACTTGACGGAATTATCTCCCTTTTGTTGATAACTGCCCGTCAAAATAAGAGCAATTCGAACTCACCAAAAACGGGCAAAAAAATATGCTTTTTGGAGAGAACTTGGAGAGAAAAAGGGGCAAAAATACCCCCTTGGAGAGAACTTTGGAGAGAACAGCGGGGAGAAAAAATCCCCATAAAACACAAGCGTTTGACACGACTTGGCTATGCCGTTGACCGAATATTTTTATATGAGGTGTAGCTATGGATAAGCAAATAAT
>JBGVFW010000370.1:0-2610 GCA_045121315.1 Eubacteriales bacterium | reverse complement strand
AGTGCTCACGAGCGAAAATACGGCGAGCGCCGCGGAACTTTTTACATCTGCTTTGCGTGATTATGAGAAAGCAGTGATCATTGGTAAAACGACATACGGCAAAGGTTGCGGTCAATCTTACCAGGCACTTTCCAACGGAGGCTATATTTCCATAACGACATTCTATTACAATCCGCCCTTTGGCGACAATTACGACGGCGTGGGCATCACACCTAACATTGAGGTAGAGCTCCCCGAAGAATATCAAAACGAAAATCTTTTCTTTGTACCATACGAAAGCGACACGCAGCTCAAGGCGGCGGTGGCTTATCTTACAAAATAAAAATACAATCAAGGAGAACTTAACAATTATGGCAAAGCAAGTTACAGCAGTTACTGAAGCAGGATATCAGAAAATTAAAGAAGAACTTGAATATTTGAAAAACGTAAAACGCCGCGAAGCAGCGGAAGCGGTAGGCGTTGCTCGTTCTTACGGCGACCTTTCCGAAAACAGTGAATACGATGAAGCTAAAAACGAACAGGCAAAGGTTGAGGCTCAGATAGCTGAGCTTGAAGAAACTCTTGCCCACGTTAAGATCGTAAACAATGAAGAGATCAACGCTAACATCGCTAACATCGGTCTTACGGTAAAGGTTCTTTACATCGAAGACGAAGAAGAGGTTGAATATAGCCTCGTAGGTTCCCGCGAAGTAAATGTGCTTGAAAACAAGATTTCTGACCAGTCCCCCATCGGAAAAGCGATCATGGGCACAAAAGCAGGGGATATCATCACGGTAGAAATTCCTTCCGGTCCCATCAAGCTCAAAATTCTTGAAGTTAAAAAGACGGAAAACAACTAAGACTAAATTATCAGGAGAATTCAAATGACAGACGCAGTAAACAACGTAACCGAAGAAATGAACGAAGAAAAGCTCAGCGAGATATTGCAGATTCGCCGCGATAAACTCGCAGCGCTCAAAGAAGCGGGCAAAGACCCCTTTGAGATCGTAAAATACGATGTAACGGCAAATTCCAAAGAAATTTTCGCAAATTTTGAAGGAATGGAAGGCAAAGAAGTTTCTGTTGCCGGCCGTATGATGAGCCGCAGAATTATGGGTAAGGCTTCCTTCACACACATCGCGGATTCCACGGGCAAAATTCAGGCTTATGTAAAACGCGACGATGTTGGCGAAGGCGATTACGCTGATTTCAAAAAATGGGATATCGGCGATATTATCGGTCTTACGGGCGTAGTTTTCAAAACGCAGACAGGCGAGATTTCCATTCATGCGCACTCCATAAAGCTCCTTGCAAAATCTCTCCTTCCTCTCCCCGAAAAATTCCACGGTCTTAAGGATACGGACCTTCGCTACCGTCAGCGCTACGTTGACCTCATTGTAAACCCCGATGTTCGTGATACATTTGTAAAACGTTCTCAGATACTCAAAGAGATACGCGCTTATCTTGACAGCAAAGGCTTCCTTGAAGTTGACACACCTATCCTTCTTCCCATAGAGATCGGCGCTTCCGCGCGCTCCTTCAAAACTCACCACAACACGCTCGATATGGATATGTACCTCCGAATTGAAACGGAGCTTTACCTCAAACGTCTTATCGTTGGCGGTATGGATAGAGTTTATGAAGTTGGCCGTATCTTCCGTAACGAAGGCATGGATACCAAGCACAATCCCGAATTCACCACCATCGAGCTCTATCAGGCGTTCACCGATTACAAGGGCATGATGGACCTCGTTGAAGAGCTTTACAAGCATCTTGCTCTTACCATTTGCGGTTCTGAAAAGATCACCTATCAGGGCGTTGAACTTGATATGGGCAAATGGGAAAGACTTACCATGGCGGAAGCAGTCAAGAAGTATGCCGGCGTTGATTACAATGACTGGGCAACCGACGAAGACGCACGCGCTGCGGCAAAGGAAAAGCACGTTGAAGTGGCAAAAGATGCGACAAAGGGAAGAGTTCTTATCGAATTTTTCGATGCGTATGTAGAAGAAAATCTCATTCAGCCGACCTTTATCTACGATTATCCCGTAGAAAACAGCCCTCTTGCAAAGCGTAAGAAAGACAATCCTGCTTTCACAGAGCGTTTCGAATACTTTATTTGCGCGACCGAATTTGGTAATGCATTCAGCGAACTCAACGACCCCATCGATCAGAGAGAACGTTTTGAAACACAGCTTGCGATGAAGAAGAAGGAAGAACCCGATACGCTCGCGGAAGTCGACTATGACTTTATCAGAGCGCTTGAATACGGTATGCCTCCCACAGGTGGTCTTGGCTTTGGTATCGACAGACTTGTTATGCTCCTTACCGACCAGCCCTCTATCCGCGACGTTCTTCTTTTCCCGACCATGAAGCCCCAAGGCTAACTTTTTCTTGCAAAAGAAAAAGTTGCCAAAAAGAAGGCTTTCATCCTTTTCTTGGCATCAAGAAAAGGACCAAAAGAAGTGCAAGCGTAGCACGCTTGACCGCGTTTGGGTACAATATAATAAAATACAGAGAACAGACGGAAATTTTTCCGTCTGTTTTTATTTTGTTGAAAAAGACTTGAAAAATAGAGGAAAGTATGATAAAATAATTTATAGTATTTTGCTTGTGGCGTCATCTTGGCGT
>JBGVFW010000369.1:0-22388 GCA_045121315.1 Eubacteriales bacterium | reverse complement strand
CGATCTTCGAAAGCGGATAGGTGTGCGTGATCAACGGCTCGGTATCGAGCTTGCCCTCGGCAATGAGCTTCAGCGTTTTCTCGCAGTCGCAACCGTCAACGCCACCGGTCTTGAAGGTCAGATTTTTGCCGTACATCTCCGGCAGAGGCAAGGTCTGCGCTTTGTCGTACAGTGCCACCACAGTGACGATAGCATTCGGGCGAGCGCACTGCCACGCAAGCTCGAAGGTGTTTTCCGCTCCTGCCACCTCAAGTACGACATCCGCGCCGCCATGATCGCTGTTCTCACGGACAAAATCAAGGCATGCTTCGGGCGTAACCGTCAGCACGTTGGGATAGTGCTCATTGACAAACTTGATGCGGTTCTCGTCCTTCTCGCACACGATAATGCGCTTGGGATTTTTCAACATCACGCAAAGGAGCGTACAGATTCCCGTGGGGCCTGCTCCGATGATGAGAACCGTATCGTCCTCTGTGATTTCGGAGATCTTCGCCGCCCAATAGCCCGTGGCAAGAACATCGCCCACAAGCAGAGCTTGTCTATCGGTCACGATATCGGGAATCTTGTTCAGCCCCTGATCCGCAAACGGCACGCGAACGTACTCCGCCTGACCGCCATCAATGCGGCAACCAAGAGCCCAACCGCCGTTCTTGTCGGTGCAGTTGTTGACGAAGCCCTTCTTGCAGAAGAAGCACTCGCCGCAGAAGGTTTCCACATTCACCGTAACTCTGTCACCGGGCTTTACGTGCGTGACCGCAGAACCGACTTCTTCCACGATGCCGACCATCTCGTGACCGACCGTGATTCCCTCCACCGCTCTCGGCACGCTGCCGTGCTTAATATGCAAATCGCTCGAGCAAATGCTTGCAAGCGTCACCTTGACAATCGCATCCCTCTCGTTTTGTATTGTCGGCTTTGGCTTCTCAACCAATCCGAATTTTCCTTTTGATATATATGTGTAGGTAAGCATACTTCTCACATCCCTTTTCTTTCGTCTACTGCGGTGCAATGATTGCACCTTTCATGAATCGGTCACGATTTCGCCCTTCCAATCCAGGATCCCGCCGAACTCCACGATATTCGTGTAACCCAGCTTGACCAACTTTGCAGATGCCTCTTTACTGCGTCGACCACTACGACAGTACACCATAATGAGCTGATTTTTGTCGGGCAGTTCGGGAATCTCGGCTGTGCCGATGGTTTCGTTGGGGACGTTGATAGCACCGGGAATATGCCCTGCGGCAAACTCATCGGGACGGCGCACGTCGAGAATGATATAGCCGGTCTCCTGTGCCATCATAGTCACCGCCTCGTCCATACTGATCTGGCGGTAGGTGTTGGTCTGAATATTGCTTGTCCCGGCGCATCCGGTCAGCATCAGCGCGGATAATAATATCGGTATCAGTTTTTTCATAATCTATCTCCTTACGTGCTGTCGCACAGTATTGTTCATATAAATAGTATACCACAAAATGCCTATTCTTTCAACATTATTCTGTAAACAAGGCGGCAGATCGCTCTGCCGCCAAAATTCATTCAACTTTCAATATATTGATCTTCTCTTTCTTGAGTAAGAACACATACGCTACGAGCGACACTATACTATCAAATGCGTTTCCAATTCCGAACAGCAACGCAATGCCGGTAAGCGTGGGAGTCCACACATTCGTTGCGTAAAGGATGAAGGCAATGCCGTAATAGATCGTGTTCGTGACGACCGATTCAAACAGCATATAATTCGTTTTACCGAGGCCGTAGAAGGTGGAGTCGAACACATTCTGAACAGCGTACAGCACGTAGAAGCCAACGAGAAGTAGTACAAGGCTGAACAGCTTATCTACATCGGTGAAGCCAAGCACGTGAGTCATAAACGGCTTCCACACGGGAATGCTTGCAAACCACAATGCAGAGATGATCGCCGTGATGCCGAAATAGCCGAGCGAGTTTCGGCGGATGTTTTCTTTGTCTGCTGCGACCTCTTGCTTGATCAGTTCGCCGAGCTGAAGCACGGGCAGAAGAAGCCATCCCCAAATGAAGTTGTTTGCAACCCAATATGTTCCCTGCTCTCCAACCACGTTCACCATTCGCGCGATCATCACCATATAGGCAACGTTACGAACAAGTGATTCCACTCCTGAAATGCCGCCGACCTTGGCGAACTCCTTTGTCCAGACAAAGTTGAGTTTTGCCTTGCCAAACACCTTGATTCCTTCCTTGGCAAGAAGAACGAGCGATACCACGAGCAATAGCGCGTTTACAATAATATTGGAGTATCCGATTCCGTTCACACCGAGATTCGCAGACACAGGCAAAGTTGAAACAATGAAGGTGTCGGACACAAGGCACAGCACAAGTCTTGCACCTGTAAGCGCGTAGAGGTATTTGCTCTTATTGACCGTAACAAGCGCAACGAGCGCGAACTGCGTGAGGATCGAGAAAATGTTTGCAATACTTTCAATGCGTATGTAAGTTGCGGATGCTTCTATGATGCTCGCATCGGTCGCCATGAGCGTGAGCAACGGCTCTGCGAAAATCAGCACCACGGCAGAAAGAACGGCATACACACCAAGTGAGATCAGCATTCCAGTTCTCACATGGTTTGAGAATTCGCCCTTATCATCCTTTACCTTGCCTATGAAATAGAACAGCGGCAGGATGATGGCTTCGTTCATGATCTCGTAAAGCAGATTCACCCACGAGAGCTGACCTGCGATTGAGAAGGAATACTCTCCGGGCAACTGACCGAGGAAGAACACGCGCGCGGTGGTGTAGATCGTCGGTGCGAGTCCGAGGACGAGGAGTGCGAAGAAGAGTTTGTAATTGATTCTGCTGAGTGACAGTTTGATTTTGGAAAACATATTGGTTTCTCCCTTTTGTAGATTAGCAAAAAGGACAAAAGAAAAGCATCTGCACATAAGCGCAGACGCCGAAAAAGATGACAATTATCCCATCGTTTGACGAGTCTGCGACAAAAAGTACGTTAGCCGTGGAGGTTACCGCAAGTCTGTCAGGTTTACGGTAATTCTCCCAATTGCCAAGGCAATTGCTTAAGTCACTATTTACTTGTGCTTATTATACCATATTTTTCTGCGATTGTCAATTATACATGATATCAACACTTCCAGCCCACTCTATGAGCATAAGGCGGTTTTATCCTTGGCCTGTCTTTAGCACATCTATTTGCATTTCGATGTGTAACCGGCGAATAGAGTGGATAATAGCAAGACTCATGCACAAGCCTTGATATTATGCATTTATTTGATTCCAAACTCCGCTTTCATTTCCTTGATCAGCGCCTCGAGTTTTATTTCGCATTCTTCCTCGCTATCTGCATAGATATTGCGTGCTATGCGCTTACCGTTGACTGTTGGTGTATATCTCCCTTCCCACACGTTCTTGCTGATCTGGTGGACAGAGCCTGTTCCACGCTTGGGAGCTTTGAAAATATACCGAGCTTATAGTCTGCGTTCTTTTGGTTCTCGACCGTACAGCAAACCACCACGTTTTCATAGCCGTCCCCCCAATCATCGGGGATGCAGTCCATAAATCTGTCGATACGCTTTGTGAGAAACAGAAAGGTGCAATCCTCGCGCTCCTTTATCATCTGCCAGCACTCGGGGCGCCACGCGTCAGCTTCCTCAATCAGAAAATCGGTGGAAAAGCAGGTATTTACTTCGTGTAAACGGCAATTGCATCAGATGCAAACTCCGCAGTTCCCTCGCCATACTTGTCGATATTTTTCTTAAATCGCTCGTCGGCGACATACATCTTGCCAAGCCCTGAGAGGATCTCGTCGGTGCAAGTGTAGTAGTTGGCGGTGATGTGCGCTTGAAGCTTGGCTACAAGTGCCTGTGCTTCTGAAGAATCAGCACTCGCACCGCTCGTCTTGCACGCGGCAAACTCTGCAAAGATCGCCATTAAGCCGTTGTTTGCCTCAACCCACTTCTCTTTTGTGTAATTCTTTGTCTTTTGCTCGTGCTCTCGATAGGCATCGGTGTTGCCCCAGCGTGCACGAGCTTCGGATTCGTAATCGTTTATCATATCAATTTTATCTCCTTATCATCACTTGAAAAACGCCATCAGCAAGGTACCTGCGACCATCAGGCAAAGCCCAAGGAAGGATTTTTTCGAAAGCTTTTCCTTGAACACAAAATAAGAAAACGCAACGGTTACGATGATACTCAGCTTGTCGATTGGCACAACTACGCTGACAAGTCCATGACCGATCGCGTAATAGTAACACAACCACGATGCTCCCGTGGCGATGCCCGAAAGCGAAATGAATAGCAGTTCCTTTTTGTCAAGCGACGGCAGCCCCCTCTGCTTTCCGCGCGCAAAAACGATCCCCCAAGCCATAACCAGCACGACGCACGTGCGGATCGCTGTGCCAAGATTGGACTCCACACCGGAAATGCCCACCTTGGCCAGTATCGATGTGAGTGCGGCAAAAACGGCGGAGAGCACCGCGTAGATCATCCACGAATGCCCCTTGGCCTGTCCTTCGGTCTTTTTCTTTTCGACCATGAGAAAAATTCCAAGCGCGAGAATGGCGGTGGCGATCAGCTTGAACACCAGATTCGACGTCTCACCAAAGCAAATGATCGCGAGCAGGACGGTGAGTATCGTGCTTGACTTGTCAATGGGAACGACCTTATTGATGTCCCCCATCGAAAGCGCCTTAAAGTAGCAGATCCACGAAGCGCCCGTGGCAAGCCCCGAGAGAATCAAAAAGATCAGTGACTTGGGCTCGATTTCCACAATCGTGCCTTGCGATCCGACTACGAACACCATCACCCACGAAAAGATCAGCACCACGATGGTGCGGATCGCTGTAGCGAGATCGGAATCGGTCTTTTTGATGCCACATTTGGCAAGAATTGAGGTCACCCCTGCAAACACAGCGGAAAGTATAGCGGCAATCATCCAAAGCATAGTCGTACCTTTTTCTTACGTAAGTAATTATTTTTTGATGGGCAGCAGCATTCTTGTCTGCTTTTTGTATTCCGCAAAGCCGTCCTTACGAGACTGGCGTTTGTCCGCCATAGGAATGCTGACCGCCAAAAACAGGATCGTATTTGCCACAGCACCTGCCACGAGATACCACGCGCTCGGTGCCGCGCAAAGCACGGACAGACCCACGCCCCACCACATGAGGATCTCGCCAAGATAGTTGGGATGGCGCGAATACTTCCAAAGTCCTATGCGGATAAAAGGCGCGGTGCGATTCTTACGGAATTTGTGCATTTGCATATCGGCGATCCCCTGCATGATGGCCGCGCAGAGGGACAGGCACAGGAACAGCACGCTTGCGATATTAGCCGAAAGTCCTTCACGGATAGCGTAAACACCGGGCAAAACACAGCCGTACACCACCAGCGTCGGCACCATATGGATGCCCACGAAATTGATGATGGGGTAAAATACACCCGTCTTTTCACGGAGCATGGTGTAACGCCAGTCCTGGTGCGTGAGATTCCCAAAGGTGTACGCCCAGTTCGCCGTCAAGCGGATTGCCCAAAAGGACACGACCACAAGCAAAAGAACTCCGAAGAGCGTCAGCTCCCTGCCGATGGCAAACGCCATGAGAATGACGGGCGGTTGCACGCTCCAATAGGGGTCGTAGACCGATGCGTTTTTGAATATCAAACTGAAAATAAAGGTTGCCACGGTTGCCGCGACGTCTGCAATGAGCAGCGACAGCCACCAATCCAGCGTGAGCGCGCGATAGACAAGCACACCCACCACGGTGACAATTATGTATACCAGCGTGACGGCAACAAAGCTCGCCGCGCGGTTTTGCTTGAGTCGGTTCATACGGTGCTACCGTACCTTTCGATAATTTTTGCGAGGATCTCCTCATCCGCCGGGCAGAACTCATAGTTTGGAATTTCGTTTGGTGTGATCCATTGGATATCGTTGTGCTCCAGCATCACGGGTTCGCCCTCGGCAATGGTGGCGTTAAACAATGTCAAATGTACCGTCAAATCGGGATATTCATGTACGACATCCATAAACACATCGCCAACAGATAATGTTACGGCAAGTTCTTCTCTGCACTCGCGGATAAGAGCTTGCTCTTTTGTTTCTCCTGGCTCAACTTTGCCACCAACAAATTCCCAAAGGAGACCTCTTGCCTTGTGCGCCGGGCGTTGGCAGATCATGAATTTATTGTTTTTCCATATAAGAGCTGCAACAACTTCCGTCATACCAACACCTCCACACAATTACTTGAGTCTTTCTGCAATTAAATTGAAATAATATCTCGGATGACGAGAGAAATCGGAAACACGAAGAGGCGGATCAAAAAGGCGCTCTCCGTTTTCGTTAAGGATATCAAAGCAACCCTCGTGTACCAAAATCGAATGTTTATCATCAATTCGGTACAGAGGATCATTGCCTTTTGCATTCATTTCGGTATGATCGAACATTCTCTTTAACTCATGCAAAAGCCTGAACTGTTCCTCGGAACGGACATTGAACAGCTCATACGAATGCGTACAGTGCGTAAGCAAGAACATATTTGTATACTTAGGCTCACTTACACCTTCCTCTTTCACAGCGATAGGCGTGTTAAGAGTTTTCCATTCACGAACTCTGAAAACATAGTACGACTCGTCACCGTTATTGCCCGACATCGGAACAGGAATCTGTTTTCTTTTTACACGGGTGGTGGTCAAGACCTCTCCGTAGTGGCGTATACCTGCATTAGATCCGAACAGTTTAGCGGACTGATACAATGCAACATATCGAATCGGCAGTTTATTGGTGTCAAAATTCTTGGCAGGAACATAGTAATATCCATCCTTAAGATTGATATTGAATTGTTCCATTTTTCTGAATGAGCCAACCAGCACATCCTGACGCGACCAATCCACCTGGGACAATCTCTTTTCAATACCTGCAGGCAACGATGCGCGCTCAAATGCGGATTCTTCAGAATCTGCAACGAGCTCACTGAGCATCTTCTCTACAAGGCGTGTTGCGCCCGGAAGGAACGGAAGTCCACCGATATTAACAGTATCAATACTTCTGTAGAAATGATGATCTTCGTACTTCTTTTCGTCACCATACGGGAACAGTACGTAAGCTCCGAACATCTCTTTCTTAAACATAAATCTGCTCGAACTGCCGCTATCGTAAACAATCGCATCACGATATCTGTGCATTGTATTGATATCGTCGAGTTTGGGGCCGATATGGGTGTCGGGATAGTAAGAAGCGGGGCGTGCTTCGATACGGTATTTCGCATCGAACACGTATTTGTATTCTCTCTCTGCACCAACCTTTTCAAGCGTAAGCACATTGTCGGGCTTTTGGCTGACTGTAGGTGTGTTTCTCTCCGCAGGGTTGTATGTAAGAGTAATCTTCTCCCCTGTTCTCGGGTTGATAAACTTAACCTCGGAAGCTCGTCCTTTAACAAGCGTTACTGTTACGCCAGACTTGTCCACCTTGATGACATCGTCCGTAAACAAGCGATAGTCTTGCTTTTTCATAATAGACACAAGTTTGATAAAGCACCAGTACTCGTAAAGCTGTGCCGTATCCTTCATCGACACCTTGAACACGTCACCGTTGATTGACAGGCCGCGTTTCAGCATCAAATGATATTTATACAGTTCACGATATCCGGGAGCCATCTCGAAAACGAGAGACATACTCTGCGTAGCCTTATACTCCGACACATCTTCAAGGAAGGATGTAGAAATAGCACGCTTGATTGCCGATATCATTGATGTTGCTTTGTCCACAACAACGGTATCGATCTTTTCGGCAGATTCAAGGTATCTTCTCTTGAAGTCCTGAAGCTGCTTTACAGTAGAATTCAGTATGAACTTTGCAAACTGATTCTCGACGGTATCATATGTAATCTGCTTGCGAACCGCAAGCACTTTTGAAGCGGCAATTCCGTCTGCTCTTTTCTGCACGTATTCGGGATGATTTACGAGCCATTTCTCGCTTCTCGCATCGGTTCTGCGTGCTTTGTATGCAGGCATCACCTGATGTTCAACTGCGAGTTTATGGTGCGGAGACGCGATGATCGTCTTTGCCGCTTTCATATATCGTTCGAATATCGTGGAGATGATTTGGAAGAACAACGCAGGCGTGGTTTCGCCCGAATTGCCGACTCTTATCCATTCATAAGTTTTCTGCAAGAAGTCTATAACAGCCGAATATATCTCGTTCGATATATCTTCGAGCATCAGCTTATAATCTTCTTTGTAACTGATTTTTGACGGGAACACCTCTATTCTGAGAATGAGATGTTTGTGTCCGTCGTGCATAATCTCAAAATCCGAATAGCCGACATTGTTTCCGAAATTTACAATTCCCGAAATAAGTCCGAGATTATCATCGGTAACAAGGTCAATCTTCTCACGGATTCGTGGATTCTCGTGCCAAAATGTAACCGCTTTACCGTCTTTGCTCTGAATGACGATTTCGTAATCGGTTTGTTCAAAGAACAACGGTGCAACAGCAATTTGTATACACGACTGAGAAGAAGATTCATAATCCGCATCAATACCACAGGAGTCGATCTTTACTCGTCTCAGATTTACCGCCGTAATGTCGACGGTAGAATCCTGAGACAGAATCGCATCGGGATCAATAAAAACCTGCGATTTTTTGCTTTTTATTACTACGCTGACACTTTCCGTATGGACTTCTAATATCTTATTAGAGCCAGTAGGAAGTGAAGCCATCTTCTTCGTACCTCTTAATCATAAAGTTAATCTTCTTTGCGGAAGCATCATATTTTTCGCTCTCGCAAATCTTCAAAAGTTCACCGAGCATCGTCTTGATGGATTCGCTGCTTCCCTGAATTCTCGGCAGTATCTTTTGCATGATCTGATTGTCGAATGCAACCTTATCATCAAGCAAATTTGCTTCACGATTGTTCAACATATAGAATACGATCTCGTCACGAACTCTGTATCCGATATGTGCATTAGCAATCTCGAGAATACCGTTTATTCTGCTGAGTGTTGTACATACTCCGGCAATGTATTCTTTGTCTACAGCATCGCAATCGTTGAGCGTTATGTACTTTGATACAAGAAACTCATTGGTCACCGTAATCTTATCTGCACTTGCTGTGCTGAAGGAAGGCATCGAAAGAAGATCAACATACGAGAACTCAATAGTATTTGCTCTGTCAAGCACCTTCTTTGAGAACGGGAATGTTGTTTCGTCCATGTTTACCGTTCCGACTATGTACAGGTTTCCGGGAAGGATGACATTTCCATATCTTCCTGGTGCATGAGGATCACTGCCATAATTCGCGGATGATACCACAGGATCGGTTATGATCATGCCGCTCTCATAGCGACGCGTTTCGATAGCCGAAAGAATATCGCTCATGTAATATTCCACGCGAGCAAGATTCATTTCATCAAGGCAGAGGAAATAAGGCTTGTTCGGATTAAGCTCAGCTTGCTTTACAAAATCAATGATGGCGCCGGGCACAAACTTCTGATTAAGGTCAACATGCCCAAACAAATCGGAAGAGTCAGACCAGTCGGGACGAACAGATACAAGCTTATACTCTGCCTTAATTGCTTCTGCGAACAGACGGACAAGTCTTGTCTTACCGGTTCCCGAAGTTCCTGCGAGAATGACAAACGGCTTAGACTTCAATCCGAGATAGAAATTCTCGATCAAGGATCCATCATAATTGAATCCCTTTGCCTCAATATATCTCCTTATTGCTGCAACCTGCTCCTTGGTTGTCATCTCTTTCTCACCACCTATAATAGTAATTTCGTAAACTCCGGTTTGCTTTTTAACGAAAGTTGCTTTGCTTTCTACGTTTTTATATGTATCAAACAACCTTCCAAGATCTGTACTCCAAAAGATGCGAACACGTCTGCGATCGGTCGTATCATTTGCGACTTTTCCTGCGTATTCTTTTCCGTTATATACCACCTTGATTGATTTGGTCTCACCCGAAGAAAGATCTTCTGCATCAAAGAACCAACAAATTTCTTTCGGGACACCCGATCCATTGTAATCGAAGAAGGACTTATCACAAGTTTTGATTGCAGTTGTTTCGTCAACAATCTCCCATGAATCAAACTTACCAGTTTTATGTTCTTCCACATAGTAGGGGCTAATTGCTGAAAGATCGATTTCTTTCAATGCGGCATACAATTCGGGACGAATGCGATAGACATAATTGTCCTCGCTGCCACCACGATATTTGCCGAGGAACGGGAACGGGAAATATCTCTCCTGATTTCCGTCCATACACGCAGGCAAGTTGAAGTGTTTCTTGACACGTCTACCAATGTTCATCGCACATCCGGCATATACGGAAGGATGACCACCATACAAGTCCGAGAGTTTCTTGCAGCTTGCTTCACCGTCAAGTTCCATCATCGCCTTAAGCATTCTCATCGGCACGGGATGATTCGGCATCTCAATGTTAAGAATATACTTTTTCCAATCCTCTTTTGTGAGATTCAAAGGATACTCAGTTTGAGAAGGCCACCAAACATCTTCTTCTGTTTTACCTGCGCCGCTTAAATACCATTCCGCATATCGCGCGTATATTGCAATAAACTCTCTTAAATCTTCAAACAACTGTTGTTCATCAGGAAGATTCTCAAGTGTATACTTTTTATAGCACACTGCACCTGCATCATAGTTGGGAGCTCCACATTTAATCAATTCATCTGTAGAAAAAGGAACGCTTCCTACTACGCTTTGAATATGAACTGCGTTACTTCTTAATTTTGCAAGAGATTTAGCATTGGAAGAACCGGCCACACCTGTGAACGCAAGTTTTCCATCGTTACCAACCGCACCGTTTTGTGAAACATCCGTTGCTCCTTGATTCAATGTCAAATACAGTTCTTTCTTGTCCTTGTTCAGAAGATAAACAAGATATACCCCACGCTGTGCAGATTCTGTTATCCTTCTGTCAAATATTGCAATCCACGGAACAGTAGTCCATCGCCCTGCGCCATTACTTCCTTTTACTATGTATTTGGATTGATCAATATCTCCTTTCATACGAATTTGGTTAGGTATATCATTCCTTATAAACGAACCAAAAGGATGCCGATAATTTTGAGTTTTATTCACTTCAGCATAAATCTCAGAGTATTCGTTTATAAATTTCGCAAATTCTTCTCTTAATGACATTACTTTTCCTCCAGCCAAGCAGTAACTATTTGCTTCTCTAATTTTTGTTAACTACATCCTGTGCTTTATTTCTTTCCTAATGACAAGAAGAAACTCCACACATTTCTTCCGCCTACGTGAATTAATCACATATTTCTTCCCATAAATTTATATTGCGTTCGTCGCCTTTGATTATGTTCTCCAAATGTTCTTTTCGTTCATTATTAAACTTAGTCATCAAGCCGCTGGAAACCAAATCTTTGACTGTTTGCTGTAGTCGTTTAATCGGAATAGCGACAGAAGCATAATCTTCCTGAAAGCAAAATATATAATGATCATCTTCTTGCAATTGCGTTAAAAGTTCAGTCAGTTTTCCTGAAGAAAGAGCACTATCAAACGCCGCCCACGGGTTTATACAGTGAGGATCTACAAAACAAACCTCGCGGTAGTTGGTTATATCCCTAAGTTCTTCTAACCACTCGTAAGCGTTTAATCCGTCGATAGTATTAGTCAGTAAAATGTCGGCACCACTATACAAATCAATATAATGATTGATTGTACCTTTGTGAGTAGATTTATATTTTGGGTTATTTGTGCCATACGGGCGTTCCAATTCTTTAATTTTAAGTCTCGATATTCCCTGGTTAACCAAAATGGCAACATTCTTACTTGCCATAGAAGCTCTCAGCGAATAGAAAACCGAATAATAAAGTTTTACCGTAGCCCAGGAATACCTCCGTTGATATATTGAGTCGACACCCTCTGCAAAACTCAAGGCTGCATTATAAAAATAATCCAGAGCATCCTCTTTGATGGATACTTTTAATAAATCAGCCTCCGCTTTGGTTAAAACGTGGTTTTTAAATTCTTCTTTTTTTGCTTTTAACTCAGAAGGGGTAATTCCTAATATTGCTTCGTATTCCCTTTGTGTTCTGTTTCTATTAAAATTTATACTCATCCTGATTAGGCACTTCCCTTAATAGTGCATTCTTTAAATACTTATAGATCTCTGCGCGCTGTTCCTTGCCTTGCATATTCTTAATATCTTCTCTAAGCAATAAACCAACCTCGTCAAGACGTAACATTTCTACAATCACTTTTATTTCGAAGGATTTTTGTTCAACGCATTTGGGAATCAAATCCTCATGCAAAAATTTCATTGCAGAAACAAAACCTGCATTTGCCATAAAGGGATTTCTGTTGTTTAACCAACATCCCTCTTTGATATAAAAGCTTTTTAATGCGGACAAAAAATTAAATATTATTTTATATTGGATCTCAAAATCCGAAAGTTTATACTGATCTAAAATTCCATCGGGTTTCATGTAGTCTTTGACGGAGTTTACAACAGTTGACAAATCAACCTTTCCTACGCCTTGTGATGAACCTGGTTTTTTTATGCACTGATAGTATGGAGAATCTAAATCTTCATGCAATCTATCAGCAATATCGGTAGCTCTAACTATATTAGAAGTTTGATCTTTAATTTCACCAAAAAGATCATATACAAGACTTTGCGGCACGGGTTTTTGCTCCGTGTTAATATTAACAAAGATTTTGGCAGCATCTTTAGTAGACAAGTTTTGCGTAAGAATTACAACAATTTCTTTTTCACCAACATTCGAGTCTTCGCCCATTGCTGCTTTCAAACCTTCTAATCTATGCTGACCGTCAATCACCTGAGCAGCAGCATTTACAATAGGTATCTTAATTTCTGAAGAGTTAGTAACTATAGGATAATTACCTTCTGTCCAGTTCAAAATAAAAGTATTAAAAAAAGTATTCCCTTCCAAAACAAAATCTTTGATAGATGATATTCTTCTTTTATTAAGAACTCTTTGAACTGCACCCTCAACATTATCTCTTCCTCTAACGGCAACATAGTATATTGAAAGTATATCTTTTACTTTTGCCGTAAACAAGAACGCGTTATTTCCTGAAAAGTTTATTTTGATAAAATTCTTTATGCATACATATTCCATATCAAAAACCTCTTAAATTATTAATTTAGTTGCAATTTTTCTTATTAACGGAACACAAACGGTATTTCCACATTGTTTGTATGCATCGTTAATAGTAATCCCTCTAAATATATATTCTTTGGGAAATCCTTGGAATGCAAGGCACTCCATGGGCGTGAGTTTACGGATACCGAAATCGTCACGGATAATCGGTACACGGTCAGGATACGTTCCCATATGGGCTTTCAATGTAGGACAAATCTCCCATTTTTTCGTTGCCACACCGCTATCATCGATTCTATATATTCCTGTTTTATCGACGATTTTTGCATCAAGCTCCCTAAAATATCGGCTACTTGAGCCATAATAATAGATATCGTCATGTTTCACGCTGCGGTCAATAATATCCTCAATGGTCGCTTCAAGAGGAGTGGCTTCGGGAAACACAAATTGACCGCAATCCTCAATGTTAAGGAATGCCACGATAAATATACGTGCTCGATTTTGAGGAATATTAACATCTTTTGCATCTATGACTTTGTATTTAACAGAGTAACCAAACTGTGCCAAGGTGTTATAAATAACGAGAAATGTCTTGCCGTCATCGTGATCCATTAAATTGCGGACATTCTCCAGAAACACCACTCTCGGACGTTTTATGTCAATGAAACGCGAAATCTCAAAGAATAGGTTTCCGCGAGGGTCTTTGAAGCCTCGGCGATATCCCATAATTGAGAATGGTTGACACGGAAATCCTGCAACAAGCACATCAATATCGGGGAGAGCACGCGGATCGATATCGCGCACATCACCTTCAATAAGGTGCGTGTTCGGAAAGTTATGGCGGTAGGTTTTACAAGCCGAAGCATCCATATCGTTTGCCCAGACGATTTCAAAACCTGCCTGTTCAAAGCCAAGGTCAATACCACCTATTCCCGAAAATAAACTTCCTACCTTCATTATGATTCAATCAGTGCATCTGCAATAATCTGCTCGGTTATGATGCGCGATGCAGTAATTATTTCTACTGAGCCGGGAGATACAAAAGCCTTTGATTTCAGATTGTTTACGAACGAATCAAATTCATCGGATGATGCCAGTACAGCTTTATCCAATCCTAAAACTGCCCCGGTAGCTATTTTCCTTGATACGGAGTCTGCTTCTTCACGATCCATAGTTAACAAATAATTTTCCGCTTTTCTATGTACATATTTAAGCGCAACCGCTTCAAGATCTGCCTGTTTATAACGCTCTCTCAAACTCGTTTTCAAACTAAGTCCTATTGGACCATTTTCATGCGTATATAAAACAGCATCAAAATTCACATTGGGAACAAAAGCAACTTGTGCCTGCAGGTGGAGTGGCAATATTCCTTCCTTTACAAACAGAGTGGCAATTATAAGTTCAAATATGGTGCCATTTAAAGAATTATTTCGTTCAACACCTGAATTCTCATAATTATTCCAACAATACCGAACATATTCACTTGGCCCCATTGTATTTGACATAAAATCGGGAGCAATATGTTCCATAAAAACATGATATCCCTTTGTTTTGCTTTTAACTATGCCAAGTTTTTTCAACATAAATTAATCCTCACTTAATAAATCTAATCTGTAAGTTCAACTTCAAATAATATTTCCCGTTCTCCTTATAAATGCTGCCGAACTGGTGTCTGCTCGTGCTTGCGGTTTCAAACTTTGTATTCTTAACAAGATAGTTTTCAAACTCGTTACGATTGAACAAATGGTAACAAAGCACCTCACCATCTTCACGAACAATGATATATCCACCCGTTGCATCGGCTGTTCCGTCCCAGGGTTTGGAAGGAAGCATTCCGAGTGCACTTTCGGTCAAGAACTTCTTAAACTTGTACTGATAGAAAGGATGACCTTTAGAAAGGTTGTAATTCATAGGATTTGCGGTAACGATAGACTCAAGAGCTTTTTCAACTGTATTCGCGCCAGTAGAATAATACTCTGTCAACATATAGGCACAAATTTGAGGAAGATCGCCGTCAATTAAGAGTAAGTTACTCTCAAACGTATCATTCTCCATACCTACATATTTCAGACCACAGCCGGCATCTGCAAGATATGCCATCTTCTGCTTAAATAATTTGGAGCAAGTTTCAAAGCTGGTTGCAGTTGCATCGGTGGGGTTACCGGTAATCTCATATATAAAATTTGTTGTCTTTCCCGCATTGACAAGTGTGGATGCGCCACCAAGCCTTGATTTGATGCTGAATCCTTGAACCGATTCATAGCCCGTATTGATGTCGTGAATTTTGATGCGAATATCAGCTTTGTCACTGGACTTTGCCTTTAAGGTGCTTACGCTGATTCTGTCAAGAAAAGCTTCGGTATCAGCAGAAGCGAAGGAGGGCGAATTCGCTGCAACTATTTCCGCATAGAGCTTATCTGCCACACGTGCGAACTCATCGGAAGGAAGATCGATCATGGTTTCTGTGGTTTCGGTGTTGTAAACAGATACACGCCCTGCATTGCGGTCAACACGAAATTCAAGAACACCGATATTTTCGGTTCTTACGATATTGATGATGTTATAAAAGACATCGTCCATCTTGTTCAAGTCGGCATCCGCAGCATAGAGCTTGCCGACTTCAAGCAAACGGAGAAATACATAAATCTCACTCCATTCGCCTTTGTTTCCTGAAAGTTTAGGCATTGTCGAGCACCTCCTTGATTTTTTCTGCAATGGCTGCAATTACATTGACGGTAACGCTGTTTCCGAACTGCTTATAAAGATGTGTGTCCGCGAGAGGGAGAACAAAGTCATCCGGGAAGCCCTGCAGACGAGCCCATTCGCGGGGAGTCATCTTACGGATGCCTTCCTTGTTGATTTTTCCCTTGATATGTGTGGTGGGCGTAAGATTCTTCTGACGCTTATCAACCACAAGGTTTCTCTCTCTGCCCATACCTCCGCATACGATTGCACCTGCAACATCACTCCAATCACGGATTTCATAACCGAAACCGTTACCCTTTGATTCGTGACGAGCCTTGTGACGGCGGAGGGTTTCAACATACACATCACTCAAATAATACTTTGCGGGTACAGGGTTCTCCTCGCGGATATCCCACAAACGCTTGGTATCATCGGTCATTTCCGGGAACTCAAAGGTCTCGGGAGCAATGTCGTTTCTGAAGGCTACCACATAGATTCTTTCTCTGTTTTGCGGAACACCGAAGTTTTTGCTGTTAAGCACCTTGAAGAATACCTTATACCCGAGGTCTTCAAAAGTTTTGCAGATGATTTTGAACGTTCTTCCTCTATCGTGAATAACAAGACCTTTTACGTTCTCACAGAAGATAACCTTCGGCTTATGGTACTCACAAATACGAGCTACGTCCATAAAGAGCGTACCTCGGCACATACCCTTATAGTTATCTTCAAATCCCATACGCTGCCCCGCAAGACTGAATGCCTGACAAGGGAAACCTGCGAGACAAATGTCGAACTCGGGAACATCTTTTTCGTCGATTTGGGTTATATCACCTGCGATTGCAAAATCGTCGTTAAAGTTAGCTTTATATGTTTTTTGTGCGTTTTCATCCCATTCGCATACAAATACTGTATCAATGTTGTCACCGAAGGCTCTGTCAAAGCCGAGTCGAATGCCGCCGATGCCTGCGAATAAATCTATAGATCTCAACCGATTCATTTTGAATGTACCGCCTTTTCAATTATATCTGCGCATTGCGCCGTGTTCTTTTTGATTTCGTTTCCCCAAAAACGGATAACCGTCCATCCTTCGGATTCAAGCCGTGCCGTCACTTCAGTGTCACGCTCCATGTTCCGTTCAATCTTCGGTATCCAAAATTCTTGATGTGACTTGAAATCTTTCTTTCGTTCTTCCCAATTGTATCCGTGCCAAAACTCACTATCGCAGAAGACAGCAACTTTCTTTCCGATAAACACAATATCGGGCTTTCCATATATGCGGTTCACGTTCTTTCTGTAGCGAAGACCGCGCGCCCATAATTCTTTACGCAACAACAGTTCTATCTGCGAATCTTTGTTCTTGACTGCCTGCATGTTTTTGCGTCGTTGTTCGGGTGTATGCTTATCCATATCACTTGTTGTCAGGTATCATTTCCATAATGTCACCGACGTCAACTTGAAGCGCACCACATATTTTCGATAGCACTTCGGTCGATACATTTTCATCTCTGCCCATCTTGGCAATTGTTGTTCTGCTGATACCGGTTTGCTCGATGAGATCTTTTTTCTTCATCTTACGGTCAATCAGAAGTTTCCACAGCTTATTATAGCAAACAGCCATATTGCACCTCACAAATATAAGATGAATATATTATATCACAAAACCGCGTTCACTGCAACCTATATTTGTAAATTAATCTTTACTTTCGTCAATTTATCGCGTTTATTTGTGCGCGATAATAAACTTTTATGCGGTTGACTCTTTTCTTTGACTACAGCAACCCAAATATTTACCCTCGAAACCGCTTGACAAACTCTTTCAAAAGAGTTACAATACGACAACATCAGGTGGCGGAATCTTAGAAAAACCGACCACATGCTCTGACCACAATTACTCTAAACAAAACGATCCGCCCCCGTGATGCTTGACCACATCAAATCGGGAGCGGATTTTATGACCACATGTTTGACCACTTTCAGAACCGGACTACCCGGAGACAGTAGCACGCGGTGGACTTCGTATCAATTTTTTCGGACGAAAAAGCACGTATTGGACGCTATATCACGCAAAAAACTACACCCCTTTGCTTGGGGTGGTAGAGGCCGCAAGTTCAAGTCTTGTCACTCAGACCAAAATCGGAGGTTCAACAGAACCTCCGATTTTCTTTATTTTACGGGCTTTTTCGGGATTTTGGGTGCTTGCACCGCCTCGAAAACGTCCGCTATTTTTTTGCTCAAAATCGCTTCAAAAATAGGTACGACCATATGTTTGACCACATTTGTCACGAAAAAGCTATCTGCCATAAGGCTTTTCGGCACTTTGCGATTTTTATTTTATGCAAAATCACGGCGGTTCTCTGCTCTTGAGAACCGCCGTTTTAAGCTTTTTGATTGTTGCGCAACAAATTCAAACTGTTGCTACGAGATCGTTCGTTTCTTTGTTTGTTATCCTCATTTCCCAATCATTATTAACGTGAATAATATCATAGTCAAACTTTTCAAATTCCCTTAAAATTTGCGGAGAGTAGTTTTCACGCATATTAACCGGTAACTTGTTATCCTTCATTACTCCGCCAAAACCGACGAGCACCATCCAAAACCGTATAGCGTTATCTAACTGCCATTTGTGAGGATATAATCCCATATCGATATCCATTATCAAATTGCAATCTACTTCTTCAAAAAAGGGCGTATTTTCAATTAGAATATTGGGTGAAAAACCTCTTGACAAAATGTTCCGCAAAACTCTTGCACTAAGATCACCGTCATCGAAATACATAACAGAATGAAGAATGTTCTCGTGGTTTCTTTCATCATCACAAATCACGAGATTTGCATCCAAACCATTATCTATTAAAATATTGAATAACTGCTCCCAATTGTATGTACGCAAATCATTTGGCTGAGGTTCTTTTTCATACTCATAAAGATAATCGCTGTAAGAGAACATACCATAATCGCACAGCTTTAGCGCTGCCCGAGTTACTTCTTCACTATTCATATTATTACTCGCGATAAAACCTTGAATTTTTTCTGTATCAAAAGGTTGTTCTTTGCAAAGCTCAAACAAACCATCTATGCAATCCACCATATCCTCTACCTCGTATTATTGAGAATCATTTATTCTAATCGCAAAATCATCATCCCATCCTACAAACGACAGTGTATTGCCGTTCTCCAATTTGAAGAAAATTTCTTCGGGGAGTTCGATTGGATCGCCTAATTGCGATTCATCAAAGCCGTTTGCATCCCAAGGCCAGCAATCAGTATCATTAACCGTCACATTTGCAATTTTCGCATTGCGATACCCTAACTTAAATGCCCGATAGACGTCATCGATTTTACAATATTCCTCGTCACCGTTTTGAATGAAATCAAGGCGAGGACCGGTCACGGTTATCTCGCTATTATCAAACGATCTCCACTTGAACAAACCACATGCAAATATCAAAAGGTTTAGGAGAACGCCTTCTAACTGAATAAAAATCTCTGATCCTACATAATAGTTAACATAGTTTTCGCTCACTCTAAGCGGATCGGCATAATTTGTTGCGCTTACATAAATGGCTTCGATCTTCTTTCCGTTACAAAGTTCATTCAAAGCTTCACTAAATGCCTTGGCAGAATAACACCATTCAAATTCCTTTTGCGGCAAATCAAAAGTGTACAAATGCGATTTTCCGAGCGATGACCATTCCATTTCTGCATATTGCTTTTCAATTTGAGCATACATATTACGAATAGCGCTCTCATCCATCGGATATTCAAAATCAAATTCTGCCGCATTCGTCTGCTTCTTATATCTGAAAATCCACTGCTTTTTCTCAACATTTATCTCAAATGAAAACGGGTAATCAACTCCTCCCATAATCCAAGGGACATCGTAATAAAGCTCTGTATCTTTCGCAATTTTGCCGTTAAAATAATCTTCTATTGCCGACATTATTTCGGACAAGCATTTGTTGCTACATTCGCTATGGAAACTATGCTTCTCATCCTCAAAAAAATCGAATCTTATACCGCAAAGAACATAATCCTGCGATGCGTACTTATTGTAAAACTCATATGGCTCAATTTTTATTTGAAAAGATTTCGACATGTTTGTACACCTCCAATCGCATTTTAATTATAACACATCTCGTGTCCAATAAAAAGGACTTTTAACACTCCACCGCGACCTTAATAACTCCGTCGCGTTTATTTTCAAACAGCTCATACGCCTCGTCGATCTTTGAAAGCGGATAGGTATGCGTGATCAGCGGCTCGGTATCAAGCTTGCCCTCGGCAATGAGCTTCAGCGTTTCCTCGCAATCGCAACCGTCAACGCCGCCGGTCTTGAAGGTCAGATTCTTGCCGTACATGTCGGGCAGAGGCAGAGTCTGCGCCTTGTCGTAAAGCGCCACCACCGTAACGATGGCATTCGGGCGAGCGCATTGCCATGCAAGCTCAAAAGTGTTCTCTGCTCCGGCAACTTCAAGCACAACATCCGCACCGCCGTGATCGCAGTGCTTGCGAACAAAACCAAGGCATTCTTCGGGCGTAACCGTCAGCACGTTTGGATAGTGCTCATTCACAAACTTGATGCGATTCTCGTCCTTTTCGCACACGATGATGCGCCCCGGATTCTTCAGCATCACGCAAAGGAGCGTGCAGATTCCCGTGGGGCCTGCGCCGATGATGAGAACGGTATCGTCCTCGGCGATCTCGGAGATCTTCGCCGCCCAATAACCTGTGGCGAGAACGTCGCCCACGAGCAGAGCTTGTCTGTCGGTCACGGCATCGGGAATCTTGTTCAGCCCCTGATCCGCAAACGGCACGCGGACATACTCTGCCTGACCTCCGTCGATGCGGCAACCAAGCGCCCAGCCGCCGTTCTTGTCGGTGCAGTTGTTCACAAATCCCTTCTTGCAGAAGAAGCACTCGCCGCAGAAGGTTTCCACGTTGACCGTAACTCTATCGCCCGGCTTTACATGCGTGACCGCCGAGCCGACCTCTTCCACGATGCCGACCATCTCATGACCGACCGTGATTCCTTCCATCGCTCTCGGCACGCTGCCGTGCTTGATGTGCAAGTCACTTGAGCAGATACTTGCAAGCGTGACCTTAACAATCGCATCCCTCTCGTGCTGTATAATTGGCTTGGGCTTCTCAACCAAGCCGAATTTTCCTTTTGATATGTAAGTATAAGTTAACATATTTGCTCCTTAATGATGTGTAGCTCGAATATCATTTGTACACAACGCAACAAGCATATCGTACATTTCATTTCTTAATTCTCTAAGATTTAAACGAATTTTCCTTCCTCTGCCATCATAAGAGTAGTATATCCAATTTTCCACATCTATCGTTCGTAAATGTGATGTACTCAAAATAGCATTTCGCTCGCTTGCCGGCGTATCTGATTTTAGCAGATTCATATCTCCAACGCCATTGTATTGATAATAACGCTCATCGAAATGCGCATTGGTATTTCTAAACTTTTTATTTCCAACCAAAGGATATCTCGAAAGATCTATTCCAAATGCCTCTCTAACTTTCCTCACTCGCTCTTGTGAAATTATTTTTTTGTCATAAAAGTCATTGTATAATACATTGTAGATATTTCCTTGTGCCGTTAAAACACTTTGCATATGAAAGAAATAGAAGGTGTGCTCATCATAGTAATTCTGGTATAGGTTCTCTTCATCGCAATTGAACATCATATCTAAAGAAATAATACCATATCTTAAGTTTTCAACTACTGCATTAATAAACAGGATAGATTCATTTTCTCTTGTTATTTCTATTTGACGGTTAAACATAGATAACTCCTTAACTTTATGCTTCTGTGTTTGAATATTACGTCAGAATAAAATTAAGGCGACGGATTTCTCCGCCGCCTTTTCTTTGTTTACTGCGGTACAATCCTTGAACCACAAAACAGTTCTGTGGAAATTACTCACCTATTTCTGTAAAGATCTTGTTTATTTCGGAAAATGCATGCAACGCATCATCAAATTTCTGAGGCTCATCTGTATAAAGCAAATCCTTGTGCAGGGTTTCATAACGTGAACGAATTTGAGAATTCAAATATTGTTTCCAAGAGTCAAAATCGTACGCTCCCTGTGGATTGTATTCCTTTGTAATTCCTCTCTTTTCAAGATAATAACTATCCGTTTCTTTAGTTGCCTGAATCAATCTCTTGAGTTCAACTTTATCACTCAAGAAGTCCTGTATCTCCGGTAATGTGAAAAGTCTTGCCACATCATAAATGTGACGAACCTTCTTATCTAAGCTTTCGCAAATTGCGTGACGTTTTACAGACATTATCTTGTCGATAAAGGTACGCTCGATGTGCAGAACATTCAAGGTAACAGCGGCAAGCTCAAACTTTTGAATATCATCTTCTGCCTCCTGCTCCTCCAAAAACTCGTGAATATATGATTTGAAAGTCTTCTTGGAATATGGATCGGGACGAACACTACTACCAATCTCAAGTTTGGTTTTGTTATCCTCATTTCCAAACCAAACATACATACTCTTGGTTCGAGGAAAGCGCTCAGCTCCTATTTTTTCGGTTTGTGCTCCCAAAGTCATAATAGTTTCAATCTTCTTGATGTTTTTGTCGCAAACCTTATC
>JBGVFW010000368.1:0-4490 GCA_045121315.1 Eubacteriales bacterium | reverse complement strand
AACTAAATCCGTCGGGGACGCCACGCGCTTTGTCGATTCAAGGTGTGAACGCCACAAAGGCGAGCCTCTCCGTTTTTACGCCTGCGGAGGCGACGGAACACTCAACGAGGTTATAAACGCCGCCGTGTAATTTCCGGGCGCAGAAGTAGCCGTCGTGCCTGTGGGCACAGGAAACGACTTTATCAAAAATTTTTCAAACACCAAATTCTTCATGAATTTGAAAAGGCAGATACGCGGCGTCGCTACAAAAATAGATCTGCTTAAATTCAACGGGAAATACTGTGCGAATGTTCTCAACGTAGGGCTTGACTGCTCCGTTGTGCAAAAGGTTTCCGAAATCAAGCGCAATCCGCTCGTTCCCTCGAAGATGGCTTATATATTCGGCCTTATCTCCGCTTTCTTCAAAAAATACGGCTCGCGCTTCCGCCTGTGGCTCGACGGAGCTGAGGTAGAGAGCGACGAATTTCTCCTTGCTGCCTTCGGCAAAGGGTCCTTCTATGGCGGCGGATTTAAGTCCCTTCCTCTTACCGTGGCAGACGATGGATACATCGACGTCTGCATGGCAAAAAAGATATCCCGCCTCGCTTTTCTCAAAGCCGTGGGAAAATATAAAAAAGGAGATCACCTTGATCTTCCGTTTATAACCTATAAAAAATGCAAAAATATACATTTTGAATGTGACGAGTCGATGGGCGTCTGCGCCGACGGCGAAATAACGCAGGAAACCTGCGTCGATATAGAAGTCGCTCCACGCGCTCTCACATTTTCAATGCCCGAAGGTTGTTCCCTGCTTGCTTTCAAGGAAAGCGAAGCAAGAGCCGTCGAGCAAGTAACAGACTATAATTATCAGGAAGTATAACACAATGAGAAAAGAACTTGAAAAAACTTACGACCCCTCAAAAATTGAAAAAGACACTTATAAAACTTGGTGCGAACGCGGTTATTTCCAGCCACGCGAAAATTCCTCCAAAGGTCACTATACTATAGTTATCCCGCCCCCGAACGTAACAGGTAAGCTCCATATGGGGCACGCCCTTGACGAAACGCTTCAAGACACGCTCATTCGTTTCAAACGTATGCAGGGGTACTCCACGCTTTGGGTTCCCGGTACAGACCATGCCGGCATCGCAACTCAGATAAAAGTTGAAGAGGTTCTCCGCAAAGAACAGGGGCTTTCCCGCTATGACCTCGGCCGTGAAAAATTCACGGAGCTCGTTTGGGATTGGAAAAAGCAGTACGGCGGTACAATTATCAATCAGCTCAAGACGCTCGGTGCCTCATGCGATTGGTCCCGTGAACGCTTCACAATGGATGAAACACTTTCTGCGGCAGTAAAGAAAGTTTTCGTATCCCTTTATGACAAAGGTCTTATCTACCGCGGTTACAGAATTGCAAACTTTTGCCCCAGATGCGCGACGGCTCTTTCCGACGCAGAGGTTGAATATTCCGATAAAGAAGGCTCTTTCTGGCACATTCGTTACCCTGTTAAGGGCGAAACGGATAAATACGTTACTATCGCAACGACACGCCCCGAAACTCTCCTTGGAGATACTGCCGTTGCAGTTAACCCCGAAGACGAAAGATACACAGACCTCGTTGGCAAAACGCTCATTCTTCCTCTCGTAAACCGTGAAATTCCCGTTATCGCGGACGATTACGTTGAAAAAGATTTCGGCACGGGCTGTGTTAAGATAACTCCCTGCCACGACCCCAACGACTTTGAAGTAGGTCAGCGTCACGGTCTTCCCATGATCACCGTTATCGACAAACAAGGCAAGATCACAAAAGAAGGCGGCAAATACGAAGGACTCGACAGATATGAAGCAAGAAAACAGCTCGTGACAGATCTTGAAGAAGGCGGTTTCCTCGTTAAAGTTGAAAAATGTTCTCATAACGTAGGTCACTGCTGCCGTTGCGGCACAGACGTAGAGCCTCTTGCTTCCCGCCAGTGGTTCGTTAAGATGGAGCCCCTTGCAAAAGAAGCTATCCGCGTTGTTGAAGAAGGCGAGATTAAATTCGTTCCCGAAAGATTCTCCAAAATATACCTCAACTGGATGAACGGCATCCACGACTGGTGCATTTCCCGTCAGCTCTGGTGGGGACACAGAATTCCCGCTTACTACTGCGACGATTGCGGCGAGATAACAGCCTCCGAAACAGACGTTTGCACTTGCCCTAAATGCGGTAGCACAAAGGTTCACCAGGACGAGGACGTTCTCGACACGTGGTTCTCCTCCGCTCTCTGGCCTTTCTCCACTCTCGGCTGGCCCGATAAAGAATCCGAAGACCTCAAGAAATTCTACCCCACAAATACGCTCGTTACGGGCTACGATATCATCACGTTCTGGGTTTCCCGTATGATAACGATGGGTATGGAACATATGAAAGAAAAACCTTTCTCCACAGTATTCATTCACGGTCTTGTTCGCGATGCGCAGGGCCGCAAGATGTCCAAATCTTTGGGCAACGGTATAGACCCGCTCGATATCATAGACCAGTATGGTGCGGATGCGCTCCGTTTCGCGCTCGTTACAGGAAACGCTCCCGGAAACGATATGCGCTTCTCCCCCGAAAAGATCGAAGCCGCGCGCAACTTTACGAACAAGATATGGAACGCTTCCCGCTTCGCCCTTATGAATATTCCGGAAACACTTGAAGATACCGCCCTCCCTGCAGAAAAAGATATGCGTATAGAGGATAAGTGGATACTTTCCAAACTCAATACTCTTACTCGCGAAGTTACAGAAAATATCGAAAAATACGAACTCGGTGTTGCCCTCGCCAAACTTTACGATTTCATTTGGAACAACTTCTGCGACTGGTATATCGAAGTTCTTAAGCCCAGATTTGCAGATGACTGTGAAAACGCTTGCCGTGTTCTCTCTTACGTCCTCCGCACGTCCATGGAACTTCTCCACCCGTTCATGCCATTCATTACAGAAACTATCTGGCAGGCTCTTCCCCACGACGGCGAAAGCATTGTAATTACAGATTACCCCGAATACAACGAAGCACACTCCTTCCCCGCAGAGGAACTCGCAATGGAACGCCTCATCTCCGCTATCCGTGCTATCCGCAACCGCCGTGCGGAAATGAATGTCGCTCCCTCCAAGAAAGCGAAGCTCTTCATCGTAACGAACGACGAGGCTACGTTTAACACAGCGGTAACGCCTTTCTTCCAAAAGCTCGCTTCCGCTTCCGAGGTTGAATACCTCGCAGATTATCACGACGACCGCGCCGTTCAGATAGTTGCAGATCACGCAGTTATTTACATTCCTCTTGCCGAAATGATAGATTTCGACGCCGAGATCGCACGCCTTACGAAAGAAAGAGAAAAAATGCTCTCCGAAATAGAGCGCATAGACAAAAAGCTTTCCAACGAAGGCTTCGTTGCGAAAGCTCCCGCCGCAGTTATCGAAGGCGAACGCAAAAAACGCGAAGGATACGCAGACAAGCTCAAAGCCATCGACGAATCCATCGCAAAATACAAAGCATAAAAAATATTTTTCCTTATAAGTGAGATTTTTTCATCAGAACAACGACTAAAATATAAATAATCTTATGAAAGGTTGTGTCACTATGAAAAAACTTATTGCTCTTTCACTTGTTCTTTTGATGTCCGTTTGCTTATTTGCCTCCTGCGGAGGAGCAAACTACGATTCAATGGGCAACGATACAGGAAAATCTAACGGGGCCTATGTCGGCGACGTTTATGAAAGCGAAAACGACGCATACGCTCCTGAAGAAGAAACAGACTATGAACGCAAGATAATCAAGACCTACAATCTCACTTTGGAAACAAAAGCATACGACACAGCAAAAAATAACATCGTAAACACGACAAAATCTATGGGCGGTTACATCGCGGAATCCTCCGAAAGGGACAACGTGACGTATTCGGGCACGAAAGACCGCACGGCTTCCTTTACCGTCCGCGTGCCGAGCGAAAAAGTTGATGAATTCGTGGACGCAGTCTGCGAAAACGTTTCCGTTCTTTCCAAAAGACTCTCAACGGAAGATATCACTACCGCTTACTATGACCTTGAAGCACAGCTTGAAAGCCTTGTAGAGCAGGAAAAACGTGTTCAGGCTCTCACCGAAAAAGCAGATAACCTCGATTACCTCATTCAGCTTGAAGATAAGCTCACATCTATCCGCACCGAAATAAACGCGATAAACAAACGCTTACAGCAGTACGACAAGAGCGTTGATATGTCTTTCGTTTACATCTCTCTCGACGAAGTGGTCGAATACACGGAGATCGTGGAAAAAGACCCCACGTTCGGCACAAGAATAAAGAACGCTTTTATAGGCACTTTCGAAAACTTTGTTGACTTCTGCCAGGGATTTGTAATTGCGATAGTATGGCTTCTCCCGGCTATCATAATAGCGGCCGTGTTTGTTCCGGTGTTTATAATCCTCTACCGCAAATATGACAAAAAGCGTAAATCAAAATTCGAGGCGGCAAAAAAAGCGCGCGAAGAAAAGCA